>JBKEAN010000059.1:0-11628 GCA_047972415.1 Mangrovibacterium sp. | reverse complement strand
CGGTAATGGGCAGCACCGTGCCGTGACGCGGGTGAAAATTCATCGACACCTCGTGATCAATGACTTCAAACTGCTCCAAATCGGAACTTTTGGTAAACTGGTAGCGCCCGGCGGTATAAACATCGTACATCAGGATGTAATCGTTGGAATGGTTTAGCTTAAAAATGCCGCTACCCTCCACGCGGTCCTTCTCGCAGTCCACCCTTTTGTCGCTCACCAACTGGTAGCCCTCGGTCAACTTGTCCGAAATGGCCAGCTTAATGCCAGGGTCGCCGTCTTCGGCCTTATGAAAGAGGTAGAACTTGCCCTGAAAGGGAATAATATCGCCGTCAATACAGGCCTTGGTATGACTATCGGCCGGGGGGAAGTACAATTGTTTGGGCGCCCCGTCCAAAGCGGAAAAGTCCTTGTTGGCATAGGCGTAATAGATAATATCGGGCGTTCCGTCGCCGCTGCGCATGGAAAAGTAGATTAGGTATTTGCCGGTGGCCTGGTCGTAAATGCTTTGCGGGGCCCAAACCCGGTCAACCGCAGCAAACTCATCGGGAAAAGTTTCGGGAATATTGACTACCGAGCTTTGCCAGTTCACCAAGTCGGTCGATTTCATCAGAATCATGGCATAGTTATTCCAACCCTGCTCTGGCACATACAAGTCGGTGGCCACCATGTAGAAGGTTTTATTGTCGGCGCCGCGAAGGATGTGCGGATCGCGTACACCGCCCGAAGTACTTATTGTTTTGGAGTCGAGTACCGGCTGGTTGGCGTTGAGGGCGCGGAAGTTATAACCATCCGTACTTACCGCGTAGCGAATGGCTTCTTCGCCGGGGCCATTGCCGGTAAAATACACAAAGAGGTAAGCATCCAGTTGCTCCTCAATGGGCTTGGTGCAGGCATTAAATATGCCCGCCGAGGCCAGCAAAAGCGTTGCCATAAGGGCGAAAAAGCTTCGGATTGTTCGTTTCATATCGGTAGTATTTGTTTATTGTATCGTGTAGTTATTCTCTTTTTAAATTGAAAAGGCTTTAGTTTCCCGGCGCCCCCTTCATCCGGATAAGGCTGAAGGAGTAGGGCGGAAGCTGGTAGTCGAATTGAGGAGCAACTTGTATGTTGTTGGTTTCGGGCTTGGCGTTTCCGTCGTTTACCTCGCCTTGCAGTACCGTAAGGCTGGCTTCACCGGCCGCCACCGGCAAATCTTTTAAATTGATATTGGCCGAAACCGGAACCGGAAGCAAGTTGGCCAGTTTAAGGATGTAGTCGCCGCTTTGGCTGTCGTGTACCAGCGAAGAGCCCATGCGTTTGCGAACATCGGCTTCCGTATCGGGCAATTGCACCAGCGATGTAATATACGTGTCGCCCGCGTTTTGTCCAAAAAGCTTTTGAATGTAATAATCCACCGTAGGGACTACCTCCGTGTTGTTGAAATAAATCAAATCGGGGTTCCATTGTGTGTGTCCGTACTTAGCCAACAAGGGGGCATACGAGGTCATGGACACCACATCGGCGTTTCGTTCCACATTTATTAAATGGAGTGCATCGCAAAGAGCCGTCTCCATGGTGAGCTTTCGCCCCGGAATATGCGTGGCATATTCACCCAAATAAACCTTGGCTTTCGAACGGTCGTACCGGTCGTAAAAATCCTGGTTGTTCAGGTACCAACCGGGTGGAGTGTAATAATGTTCGTCCACCATAGGCAGGCCCAGTTCGGTGGCAAAATCCCAACCCACGCGGTAGTCGGTACCTTCAAAAAAAGGCCCAACGGTACCGATCACGGTAATTTCGGGATGTTTTTCCTGAATAGCGGTATAAATGAGTTCGAAGCGTTCCATGAAAATATCGGTAATCAAATCCTCGTTGCCTATGCCCAGGTATTTTAGCTTGAAGGGCTCGGGATGACCGGCCTGTGCGCGCAGTTTTCCCCAGCGGCTGTTTTTGTCGCCGTTGGCCCATTCAATCAGATCCAGAATGTCCTGTACATACTGATCCATGTCGCAAAGCGGTATGCCCCCCTGTTGCCCGTGTCCGCCGGTTGACGAATTCTGGCAAGGCACGCCCGCTGCAATAACCGGGAGCGGCGCAGCGCCAATGTCCTCGCAAAACTGGAAGTACTCGTAGTAACCCAAGCCCATTGTTTGGTGGTAATTCCAAATATTGCGGTCGCCTTTGCGGCTTTCCAGCGGACCAATGGTATTTTTCCACCGATAAATATTATCTAAGCCATCGCCGTGGGCCACGCAGCCGCCCGGAAAGCGGACAAAGCTCGGATGCAGGTCGGCAATGGTGTGGGCCAGGTCGGCACGCAAACCATTTTTGCGGTTCATAAAGGTTTTTTCCGGGAACAAAGAGACCATATCGAGCGCCACTTTTCCGGTAAATTGCGGAACCAGCTGCAAACGGGCATTGGACACTGTTGTATTAGCCTTTAATACCAGTTCCTGCTTTTTCCAGTCGGCTGTAATGGTCTTAGTGGTCGCTTCGGCAATCGAGGTTCCGTTGTCATCAACCAGGCGGACGAGCATTTTTCCTTTTGTGCCGTCAATACCTCGCAGAAACACCGAAAAGTTGTACTGGTCGCCAGCCCTTAATGCAATGCCATCAAAACCTTCGTTTTCCAGCGCTTGACCAATTTGCGAAATGGTAAGCAAAGCATAATGCTTTTGGTTTGGGTGGAGTGGTGCCAGGGTATCAACGGCAAATCTGTCGTCGGTACCATTCAAAAAGGTCCATGCTTTTTTGCTGTTCCAGCTTTGATCCCGGCCTTTAGTGTCCGCCGGGAGATATTCAAAGCCCCTGTTTTGAAGCAATTCGGCATACAAACCGCCATCGGCTGCATAATTGATGTCTTCAAAGAACACCCCAATCAGCATGTCGCTAATGGCTTTGTTGTTTTCGGGCTGGGCGCTAATGCTGATGGTCAAAGGCTTCAGGTCGGCAAAGCGGGTGGCGTCGTCGCGTAGGGTTTCTTCGTTTAGTTTAGCCTTGTATTGGCTGCGTTCGTAAAATTGAATAGCGCCATTCAACAAGGGCCACGGCACTTTATTGACGATGCCCAGCTGCTTTTCGCCGTCAATCCAAGTTTCTTCCCGTGCATTCAGACGGTCGGACAAGCCAGCTTCCACTGTTGGTGTAAAGTTTTTGAAGTCGCTGGTGGTGGTTTTGTACACCCGCCGGTCATTGCCGCTTAGCCAGGTAATTTTGTAGTTGTTGGTTTTGGGTTGAAAGGAGACTTCGGCTTGCTGCACGTTCTCAGCCGTCATCACTTCTGGGTACGCCTGCGGATCCCAGGTAAACAAATCATTGCTTGCCGCATGGGCAAATTGCCCGATGGTTTCATTCAAACTCCATATGGCATGCCAGCTACCGTCATTGTCTTGAAACAAAAAGGGATCGATCATGCGTTTTTGCGAACCCCAGGTTCCGAAATCGGAAAACAGGAAACGAAATTCGGGGCCAATAGCCTGCCAGTTTTTCCGGTCAACACTCCAAGCAAAATGCAAACCGTTATGTCCTTGATCCTTCACGGTGGAGTAGGAG
This sequence comes from Mangrovibacterium sp., assembly GCA_047972415.1. Classification (GTDB taxonomy): domain Bacteria; phylum Bacteroidota; class Bacteroidia; order Bacteroidales; family Prolixibacteraceae; genus Mangrovibacterium. Next base: position 8,097 of record JBKEAN010000059.1, on the reverse strand, counting down.
AACACATAAACCGAATCTGGCTCGTTGGCGAAACTCTGCCTGCCGAGGCAGAATAATAGAATTGCGAGTAGTGGGATTATTTTTTTCATTTTTCTTTCTTCTTCAAAGTTGAATGATTTGTTCAACGATCAGTCATGTCTGGTTTCTTCATTTTGGGGTCTTTGTGTGGCACTTTGTGGCCTTAGTGGTTCAGAAATTTTACCACGAAGAGCTCAAAGGGAATCACCAAGGAACAGCAAGGACTTAATGAATCACTTTGTACAAGGCGCTGGCGTGGGCAGGCAGGCTTAGGTTGAAGTCGCCCGAAATGTTGCCCGAGTCTTCGCCTGTCCATAGGTTAATGAGTGCACAGTCGCTGATGTAGCCCAAAGCGGTCATATCAACCGTAATTTCCAATGGTTCGGCTTCGTCGGAAATATTGAAAACGGCCAGGTACATATCGCCGCTGTTCGGGTTTTTGGAGACAATGGCCACTTTGCCGTTTTCGTTGAACAGCTGGCGAACATCGGTGCTTTCGGCGTGCATTTTCAACACTTCCTTATTTGTAAGCAGCGACAAGGTAAAATCGTCGTTGCTGGGCAGGTCGCCGCCAAACATCAGTGGCGATTTGAAAATGGTGAACAGGGTCATCAGCGAGTACTGCTCGTCTTTGGAGAGGCGGGTCATGCGGTCGGCTCCGCGCTCGCCGCGAATAGAGATTCGGCCCAGCGGAATCATGTCGCAGTCGGGCCAGGTGCCGGGTGCGATGTGCGGGTACCATTTCTGGCAAATGTCAATCAAGTGGGTAAAGTGTGGCCAGGTATCCCAAACATCGTCCACCATGCGCCACATGTTGGCATGTTCTTTCACGTGAGCGGCGGCATCAATCGGTGTTTCACCCGGCGAAGTGCTCAGCACAATCGGGCGTCCGCACTGGTCGATGGCGTTCCGGATGAGCTCTACTTCGCCCTGATGGTATGGGCGCGAAAGGTCGTCAACTTTCACAAAATCGACCCCCCATTCGGCATACATATCGAAAATCGAATTGTAATATTCCTGCGCCCCGGGTTTGTCGGCCACAATGGTGTAATTGTCGCGCAACCATTGGCATTGCAGTTCGGTTGAGTAAATCTGGTCGGCAGTAATGCCATCGGTTCCCAGGATCGGCAGCTTTTGCTCGACAGCAGTCTTCGGAATGCCGCGCATGATGTGGATGCCAAATTTCAAGCCTTTACTGTGGACGTAATCGGACAGGGCTTTAAAGCCTTTCCTGTCTTTTGCCGAGGGGAAGCGGTTTTCGGCAGGTTGATAGCGGCCATATTCGTCAATCACATAACGCGGATCGGTTTGGTTGTAACCACCGGCTTTATCATTCTCAACAAACCAGCGAATGTCCACCACAATGTATTCCCAGCCATATTCTTTCAGCTTTTCGGCCATGTAATCGGCGTTGGCTTTTACTTCGTGTTCCTCAACGGTGGGGCCGTAACAGTCCCAGCTATTCCAGCCCATAGGTGGCGTTTGCGCCCAGGCTTTAAATTCACCTTTTGCGAAAGGTTTCGCCTTTTTTTGGCTTTGGCAGGAACAAAGGCCGGCAAGGAGTAAAACCGGCAGGAACAGGTTCGATAGTTTCATGCTGTTGGGTAGTTAAGTTTTCGTGTAATTTTAAAGGTACATAGTACTTTTGCAATTTTTCAAAATTGTGATTTTTTTTTGATAACTGCTAACGATAGTACAATTTTAAGGCTTAAGAGGGAGGATATTGCATTGTAAAAGCCGTAGTTATGGATGATTTAATGCATTCTTGCTCCCGTGAGAATTTATTCATTCAGACAGAGAGACAATGCCTTTATTGGCTACAAAAGAGCAGGGGCTCATTCCTGCTCTTGTCGAGTCTTGGCTAATCAGTTCTATTTCTGTTCTTCGATAATGATAACTCCCCAAGGTTCAATTGTTAAGGTAGAATTGTTGGATATCTTGTTGTTTGTTAATAAATCGACTCCATTGTTGTATCCGTAGTTTATGTTTTGAGGTTCAGATGAATAGTTGTAAAAATAGTGGATGGGATTATTTTCATCATTTACTCCTGATTTTGTAATTAATGGCCATTGAATGTTCTGATCCGGTGTTTTCAGATTCAAATCCTCGATTTCCTGGAGGATGATTTTCTTTTGAATTGCGTCGGACACCATGCACCCTTCGTAAAGTAAATTTCCTTTTCCGTATTTGTTGACTGTAATAGCTGGATACTGCTTAAAATAAGGATGATCATAGTAGGCGAGAGGCTTGGCGGTTTCGCAGATCAGGTACTCAGCCCAAGTGTTCACTTTATTGTCTTGGTCGTCAACTTGGAACGGATTATCTTTCAACGATAATGTTTTGAAATTGGTAAATTCCTGATAATAAAATCCGCAAGCTTCACGTAATGGCCCTGGGGCCAAAACCGGGCGAACCATTGAGTTTTCATCACTGAACCCACTCTTAAACTGCATAATTACATGCCCCCCGTTTTTTACATAGTCGTTGATTTTCAGCAGTAGCTCGTCGCTCGCAACATACAAGGCTGGAATGATTACCAAATCATATTGTTCAAAATCAGGATTTTCAGCCATGATAAAATCGACGCCTATGTTATTTTCGTATAAAACTCGATGAAATTGGTTAACTAAAGTGCTTCTGTAGTAATTATTGTGATCGGGGCCCCAAGCGCCACTGTTTCTGTCAAACGGCATAAAATTCAATGCTGAATTTGAATCATGACTAAATAAGATTGCCACCTTGTTATCTTTTTTAAGATTAACTAATTTCTTGCCGATTCGTTGTAATTCGTGGGCTGTTTGTGACATTTCAGCATAAGCACGGTTAGGCTGCAAATCGTGTGATAAAATGCCTTTCCAGTATATTTCCTGACCATAATGGATGGAATGCCAATGCCAATACTCGACCATATTCGCTCCTGACCCCAAGTGCGCATATACATTTTGACGCAATTGCCCAGGATACGGAGGTTGTTGAATCCGAGAATTCCACCCAATTGTTTGGGCATTGGTTTCTGTTATCAAGTAGTTTTGATGTTTTATTGAGCGAAAATAATCTCCACCAAAAGCGATCTCTTGCCCCGTCAATTGCTCCTGTTGTCCATGATAAATGTTTAGTCCCATGACATCCATCTGCTCAGAACTGGCAACTTGATCCACTTCTTCTACTGTAGTCATAAAACATTGTGTCACAAATTGGTCATCGCGTTTGTACTCGCGTACAATTGCTGACTGCCACGTCAGAAAATCAGCTACTGCTTTGCGTTTGAAACGATCCCACTCCAGTTTATAGCCTGTATTTGTTATGCCATCTCTTGGTGCCAATTCCTCCCAGCTATCGATGGTCATTCCCCAATAGTTCAAACCCCAAACTTTGTTGAGATTCTCCGGTGTTTTAAATTTCTTTTTCAGATAGTTCACAAAATCAACCTGAAAGTCGTAATTGTTTACCCCTCTGTCCGTAGTTTCATTGTCGACCTGAAAACCGATAATTGCGGGATTCTGAGCATAGTGCTCCATTAACTTCCGAATAATCCGCTCACAATAGAACAAGTAAGTTGGATTGGTCAAGTCCATGTTTTGACGGATACCGTAATAAGCTTTTCCACCTCTTTCAAAATTTAAAAGGACTTCGGGATGTTTGTGCCATAACCAGGCAGGAATTGAATAAGTAGGGGTGCCCAGAATCACTTTAATCCCAGCTTCATTCATCTTTTCGATAATTCGATCCATCCAGGCGAACTCGAATTCGCCGTCTCTTGGTTCGAACAGACTCCAGGTTGATTCTCCCAGTCGGACAACCGAGATGCCTGCTTCTTTCATCATCCGAACATCTTCATCCAGTCGGTCTGTCGGCATATACTCTTGGTAATAGGCAACGCCGTACAGGATATTATCGAATTTAGCAGGTTGTGATTTTGTTAAGTTTGCGAATAAAATAATGGATAATAGAATAAGAGCTACCTTTTGTTTCATTGTTCTTCTGTTTTTTCTGAGTTTGCATTTATTTTCAAATAAGAAGCAAGCCTCTTTGGTTTTATCTGTGATAAACGTACAAAGAAGCTTGCCTGACTTAGTATTAATAACCGGGATTTTGTATTAGTTGGTCGTTTCGGTTCATTTCGTCTAACAAGATGGGAAGGAAATAGGATTTATTATCTGCCCATTCTCGTCCCTGAACATTTGAGATTATGGTATAGGTCGGAATGTTACTATTATATGGATACTCAATTCGTATTCCTTGGGCGTTTTTAATAACTTGCGGGGCAATCATCCACCGTCTAATATCGAAATAACGATGTTGCTCATAACAAAGCTCAATTTTACGTTCGTTTCGATAACGTTCCATCAAAACATCTCCAGTTTCAGTAGTTGTAACATCGGGCATTCCAGCGCGTTCGCGAATCATGTTGATGTACGATTTAGCTTCTCCTTCCTCTCCAAGTTCAAGACATGCTTCGGCATAATTCAACAACACTTCAGCATAACGCATTTGACGCCATGGTAATTTCTGTCGCTCATATTGATGATTGATAGATGGATCGATAAATTTTCTCATATAATAGCCGGTATAAGTACCGTTCCAATCTTCAATTGGTCCCTGGCGGGTATCCAAACCAGGTCTGAAAGAACCATCTGCATTCTGGTAAAAACCAGTTTGAACGATTCCATCCGGGTCGGCAGCGATAGCATCATCGGGTCGTTGTCTCCAATGTGCGCCATCATAAAGAATATTGGCATAGAAACGAGGATCCCGGTTCTGGTATGGCGCGGCTTTTTGCACTGGATTATTCCAATCGAACTTTGTTCCGTCAATCATTTCATAAGAATCCACAAACTGACCGATAGGTGTATTTCCTCCCCAGCAATGAAAACCGTTTGGTCCGTTGAATAAACCGGCACTTGGGGTGGCCCAGTCAGTACGATTAACGTTATCGTAGTAGGAGAGCATAATATCCTCATCAGTTCCGTTATTCAGGAAGATATTGATGTAATTCTCTATTGCTTGCTCTTTAGAACCAGGATTAGTTCCACCGTACAAACTGTAAACACCCAAATCGATAACAGCTTTTGCTGCCTCTCTCGCAGCCTGCCAACGTGTTGTTCTGTCGCCACCAACATAGCTCACTAATTCAGGGTTTGAGAAGCCTGGAGCCCATGTAGCTCCGGAGTTAAACAAATCGCTCGCAGCGTAAAGAAGTACTTTCGATTTTAAAGTTAGTGCAGCACCTTTTGTAGCTCTTGCTTTATCACCTTCGACAGGGAGCAAAGCGGCCGCTGCATCGCAATCTGATACGATGAAATTGACTGTTTGCTCAAAGGTACTTCTTGGAATAGAGAATTCATCTGAAGGCGAATAGACTTTATCAACCAACGGAACGCCTCCCCAGAAACTCATTAAAGTAGTGTATAAATAGCCTCTCAGAAAGTAAACCTCCCCTTTGAGTTTGTCAACATCAGCACCTTCCAAGCCCGAAGTTTGTATGTTTTGGATGAAAACGTTACAGGCCCGAATATTGCGGTAGAGGTTGTCCCATTGCAAATTTGGATACGGATCGCTCCAGTGATAAAAAACGGCCAAATAACTGTCGTTGATCTGACTATTTAAAACGGGTTGAGTTTCCCATCCCCAAACATCCATAGATTCGTCGCAAATAGAAGAAAGCATCTCGGTTTGAAATCCATAGTGCATGCCCATGTAGATATTATTGACATAGGCCGAAATTAAGGCGGGATCACTCCACACTGCTGCATCCGAGTATCTGTCCAGCGGTGCAACTTCCAAAAAGTCCTCTTTACACGAAGTGACAAAAATAAAGAGTCCTAGAATTAATATAGTTATCTTTTTCATGGTAGATTCGATTAAAAAGTTACGTTAACACCCAAGTTTATCACCTTATTTAAAGGATAATTATAGCCCCTGCCGCTTGTGTTTTCCGGGTCGTAGTCTTTCATGTCGGGGCTATAAGTCAATAGGTTAAATGCGCTAGCATAGAATCGAAGATTGTTTATTAAATAGCGCTTCGTTAAACTCTGCGGCAAAGTGTATCCCAATTCAACTGTTTTCAAACGAATATAATCTGACTTGTGAATCCAGTAAGTATTTCCTTGGTTTACCCAGTATTCGGACGTACGGTTGTAGGTTCTTGGATTTTCGTTTGTACTGCCCTCGCCAGTCCAACGGTTTTTATAAAAACTTTCCAGATAGTTTGCAAAATCTCCAGCTTCCGTTTCTTCGTAAAAAATACCACCTGCGGCTCCTTGGAATAGAAGTGTTAAATCGAAGCCTTTGTACTTCATATCAATATTCAGACCTCCAGTGAAAACTGGAGTCCTGCTCTTGTCTTGACGGACACGGTCATTGCCATCAATTTCTCCGTCTTTGTTGTAATCTTCGAAAATAATATCACCCGGGCGTGCTCCTGCCCAATGAGGGTAAGCATCGATCTGTTCTTGATTTTGGAATACACCAATTGCATTGTAGTACAGGTCTGAACCAATTGGTCTTCCGGTTGATTGTTGCCATTCGGGTGCGCCTGCTGGTTCATCCCAAAACAAAATCTTATTTTTAGAATAAACGCCGTTAAATCCAATTCCGTAGGAAAAATCTTTATTCCGTTTTCGGTAGTCAATACTGAAATCGACCCCTTGGTTTTGAACTTTTCCAATATTTTCATCAGGCAACGTCAGACCGGCAGTATTGGGGACAGATGCGTTTCTTGCCCACAAAATGTCTTTTCGTTTGTTATAAAAATAATCGGCAGTAAAGGCTAAATCACCATCAAAGAACTGTAGGTCCAACCCGATATTTTTTTGAGTTGCAGTTTCCCATGATACGCCCTTGTTTGGCGCGACCCCTTCATACAAGGCTTGATTTAACGAAGTTCCTCCGTTTGAGATAAACAAGAGATCGTTAAAAGAGTAAGAAGCCAGATATTGATACGGATTAATCAGGTCATTACCCGTTTGTCCCCACGATGCACGTAACTTCGCGAAGTTGATAAATGGAAGGTTTTCTTTCCAAAAATTCTCAGACGACATAACATAGCCTAAAGACACCCCCGGGAAAAATCCGAACCTGCTCGATTTTTCAAAAATATAAGACCCTTGGTACCTCCAGACAAACTCAGCCAGGTATTTGTCTTTAAAGCTGTAATTAACGCGTCCAAAATAGTTCAAACGAGCTTCTTCCCAAGCTGAACCATCATTGTTTATTTCATCTTGCCCACCAGCAAATAATTGGTCAATGGCAGTCGAAATAAAGTATCTCCGGAATGCTGAAAAATCATCGCCGTTCCGGGTAATTCGTTCAACACCGGCCAGCAAATTAATCGTATGAGCATCGTTAATGGTTCTGGTGTAATTTAATAAGCCGCTAACCAGTATCCCTTGGTTATCACTCATTGATTCTGATAAGCGAGGATCGCTGTATCCTTTCTTTCCTGCTACTAACAGAGGCTCTCCGTTTTCATCGTAAGAAGTCTGATCCCACGAATACAAATACCAGGGAGTTTGCCATGTTTTCGCAAATGTGAACCATTTATCCAGCGAAGCATTTGCTTTGAATGTCAAACCTTCTACTCCCGGAATTTTGAAATTTGCTCCAAAATCGGAATTCAGGATATACCTTTTATCTCGGTTATAACCGGTAGCATGAGTGGAAATTACAACCGGATTATCTCCGAATTCGATATCCGGTCCGGGAAGTCCATTGGGCCAATAAGCCGGCTGATTTGGTTTCGACCGCATAATCATCCGGAAGATATTTTCGGCAGAACGGGTTGGAAAATCCCGGTCTTCCATTCGTCCGGTAGCATTTATATAGAGGTCTAGGAGTCTGTCGGGCTTTGCAGAGGGCTGGAAAAATTAGTATTTTCAGGCATGAAGAAATTTATAGGAGCAGACCGTGAACAGCGGATGTTAATGCCATATGACCTGGGCGATTGGCTACCGGAAGATCACCTGGCGCGTTTTATCGTAGATATTGTTGACAAGCTGGATTTTAATCACATATACATAAAATACAAAGGGGTAGGTTCTGATGCATATGATCCCCGGATGCTACTGTCCTTACTATTTT
>JBKEAN010000058.1:0-21852 GCA_047972415.1 Mangrovibacterium sp. | reverse complement strand
GGTTTTCTGGATACTGAAAAAGAGCTCTTTTTCGGTGTTGTTGATTGATTTTTCCGGCGAGGTATAATGGGCGTACAACACCTGTAATACTTTAATTCGGATAATTCGTCTGCTAATCATATTTTATAGAACTTGTTTTTTAGAGGGTGCAAATGTATAAAATTTCTTTCAACACGCTAATTAAGCTGGTTTTTTTCGCAGCAAAACCGTCTTTGAAATCAAGATGGCAACAATAATAGTTGTTCCTGAAGGAACCGTACATTCGTTATTTAAATCGGTATTGCCCCGGCATTGGCGTTAGTTACTCCGCCGTTGAGGTTGCTAACTCCTCGGTTGGGGTTGATGAACCTATCGGGAGGGCTTTTCAACCCCACCACCGGGGCTTTAAACGTAGTTATTGAGGGTGTACAACGTATAAGCGTTTAACCAAAGCAATGGGTTTTATTGTTTTTGGGGCGAAGCGGGGTTGTTGAAACGTGGGGAGCGGTTTTCTTCGTTTTTCTCGGGTTCGTCGTCGTTTTTGGTCGGCTTTTGGGCGAACATTTCGGCGGTGGATGTTGGTTGTTTCCAGTACGCATTTTCGTCGTCGCCTTCATCTTCAGTTTCATCTTCCCAGTCGTAATGGCTGCGTTGCGGACCGGTTTTTCGGTAAAACAAACTCAGCACAAAGCCGCTGGCAGCGCCCCAAAGGTGGCTCTCCCACGAAATGCCTTCTTCTATGGGGAACATTCCCCAAAACATGCCGCCGTACAAAAATACAACGATAATGGAAATGGTAAGCAGTTTAACATCGTTGCGCAGCAGGCCGCTGAAGAACAGGAAGGAGCCCATACCATAAATAAGGCCACTGGCACCAATATGCCAGGCTTCGCGGGCGCCAACCCAAACGCAAATACCCGAAAACAGGTAGATGAGCCAGAAAATGCGCCAGGCCAGGTTGCGGTAAAAATAAAACAGGGCAACCGCCAAAACAAAAAAGGGTGCCGTGTTGGCAGCCAAATGCCCCAGGCTACCGTGTATAAAGGGTGAAAATAGGATTCCGAGTAAACCTTCGGGGCTGCGTGGATAAATACCAAATTCGGTGAGTGGGCTATCAAATAAATGTTCGATAAAAAATACCAACCAGAAAGCCAGCAAAAGCATAGCAGGAAAGAGCATGCTGTAGTGAAAAATTTTTTTGTCCAGCTGCAAATCCGTTTTGCTTTTGTTGGGATAATAGTTGAACAGTGGCATTTACAAAAGTTCTTTTAAGGCCTTTACAAAGCCGTAAACATCTTCTTCGGTGGTGTCAAACGAAGTCATCCAGCGTACTTCAGACCGCGGTTCGTCCCAAATGTAAAAGAAGTAACGTTCCTGTAATTTTGGGATTAGGTTGGCCGGTATAATGGCGAAGACCCCGTTGGCCTGGGTTTTCTGGGTTAATTGTACGCCGGGTATCTTGGCCACTTCGCGTTCCAACAGCAAGGCCATGCGGTTTGCATGAAGGGCGTTTTTCTTCCACAAATCATCTTCGAAATAAGCCAGGAACTGCGCGCTTACAAAGCGCATTTTCGAATACAGTTGCATACTTTGTTTACGGATGTATTTGGTTAACCTGGCTTGTGCAGGGTTGAAGAAAACAACTGCTTCGCCCATCATCATGCCGTTTTTGGTACCGCCAAACGAGAGCACATCAACGCCGGCATCGCGGGTAAAAGCGCGGAAAGGCAAATCGAGTGCTGCTGCTGCATTGGCCAGGCGGGCTCCGTCCATATGTAAAAATAAGCCGTATTCGTGGGCAAGGTTGGCAATGGCCTTGATTTCTTCAACCGAATAGACGGTTCCCAGTTCGCTCACCTGCGAAATGGAGATAACCCCCGGTTGCGAGTGGTGCTCAAAGCCAAAACCATGAAGCTGCTTCCGGATTTGCTCGGGATAAATCTTGCCTTTGTAGGTTGCAATGGGAATCAGTTTGCAGCCGGTCAGCTTTTCGGGTGCACCGCACTCATCAACCTGAATATGGGCTATTTCGGCGCAAATTACCGAGTTGAAACTGTGCGTGTGGCTGGCCAGCGAAAGTACATTGGCACCAGTACCATTAAATACAAAAAACACTTCCACGTCGTGGCCAAACTCTTGCCGAAAGCGGGCTACAGCCATTTCAGTTACCGGATCGCCGCCGTAACCAACCATGTGCCCTTCGTTTACACGGCCCATGGCCGCCAGAATGTTGGGGTGAACGCCCGCATTATTGTCGCTTGCAAAGCCTCGTTTTATCATTTCAGAAGTCAATTTTTTGTTCTGTTCATCAATTGAATTATCAAACTTATAAAAATTGAAGTCAATTGACTGAATGTGTAAAAATAAAAAGCTCCGACTGGTTTCCCAATCAGAGCTTCATTATTGTTTCACACAGGCGTATGGTCACTTATTTTCCTTCAATCCAGTTAACAATTTTCGGATCGCTGGGAGCCGTTTTCGGGCTGGCCATGTCAACCAGTTGCCCGTTTTCATCAATCAGGTACTTCTGGAAATTCCAGGCGACCGACGAATCCAGCTTGCCGTTTTCCGATTTTTTGGTTAGCCACCGATAAATTGGCGCCATATCGTCGCCCTTGACCGAAATTTTAGCCATCATCGGGAAACTCACACCATAATTCTTCTGGCAAAACTCGGCAATTTCGTCGTTGCTCCCCGGCTCCTGCGACAGGAAATTATTGGCAGGGAACCCAATAATAACAAACTTATCGCTGCCATATTTTTTATACAGCGCTTCCAAGCCTTCGTATTGCGGGGTTAGCCCACATTTGCTGGCTGTGTTTACCACCAGTACTTTTTTACCTTTCAGACTGGCCATATCAAAATCGCTGCCTTCAATGTCCTTCACTTTAAAATCGTAGAACGATTGTTGGCTGAAACCGGCCAGCACTGCAAACAACATCACGAGTATTAATCCTTGTTTTTTCATTGTATTCAATTTTAATTAGTTGGGTTGAACGGCTTTCAACGCACAATAGACCGAAAGCAGAGCTGCCCTTTAATTTTGCTTAAAAACAGTTTCGAACTTAAAAAAGTTTAGACTGAATAGGTTACAAAAAGCAGGCCGCAGTGTTCATAAATTCGCTCCTGAAAATAGTCTAAAATGTTTATCTTTGACTGCTCACACCAATAATTATGGAGAATTTTATTGTTTCCGCACGAAAATATCGTCCCGACACGTTTCATTCGGTGGTCGGACAGGCATCGATTACAGCTACCCTGAAAAATGCCATACGGAACCGCCAACTGGCTCATGCTTATCTTTTTTGCGGGCCGCGCGGGGTGGGGAAGACCACTTGCGCGCGTATTTTCGCCAAGACCATAAACTGCATGAACCTGACGGCAGATACCGAACCCTGTAACCAGTGTGAGTCGTGCCAGGCGTTTAACAGTAACCGCTCGTACAACATTCACGAGTTGGATGCTGCATCGAACAATTCGGTTGAAGATATTCGCAACCTGACCGACCAGGTACGCATTCCACCGCAGATTGGAAAATACAGTATTTACATTATCGACGAGGTTCACATGCTGTCGCAGGCGGCTTTCAATGCCTTTCTGAAAACTTTGGAAGAACCGCCGAAACATGCTCTTTTTATCCTGGCGACTACCGAGAAACACAAAATTATCCCCACCATTTTGTCGCGCTGCCAGATTTTCGATTTCAACCGTATCAAAATTTCCGACATTGCCGGACATTTGGGGTATGTAGCTAAAAATGAATCGGTTGTTATCGAGCCGGAAGCCTTGAACGTGATTGCGCAAAAGGCCGACGGTGCCATGCGCGATGCCTTGTCAATTTTCGACCAGATTGTGAGTTTCTCGGGACGCAACGTTACCTACAAGAATGTGATTGCCAACCTGAATGTGCTCGACTACGATTATTATTTCCGGTTAATTGATTGCTTGCTGAAAGCTGATGTTCCAGGGTCGTTGCTGTTGTTTAACGACGTTTTGGATCATGGTTTCGACGGGCATCATTTTATAACAGGACTAAGCAGCCACATTCGCGATTTGCTGGTAGCGAAAGATGCCATTACGGTTCAACTGCTCGAAGTTGGCGGCGAAATAAGGGAAAAGTACAAACAGCAGGCCGCTGCTTGCGACCCCGAATTTTTGTTGGAAGCCCTGAAAGTAAGCAACGATTGCGACCTTCAATATAAACAAAGCCAAAACAAACGCTTGCTGGTTGAACTGGCTTTGATACGAATGGCACAGCTTACCGTAAAAAAAAAATAGCAGACAATAATCCGGGCGACGAGTTAGATCCTATTTTTCCAACTAGTGCAGTTAACCCGGCACCGCCGGGGCAAACGGCCACCAAGGCCGCTGTTGCCCCACCGTCGACCAAAGCACAGGACATTGCAGCCGAGCAAGATGATAACCGGGTTGTAATCAAACGGGTACTGAAGAAAACAGGCAGCGGTTTTACACCTTCGATAAGAGACGCACTTTCCGGGAAATTTGGCGAAGAAAAGAACGAAGAGGACGCCAAAGAAAAAATGAAGTACTACACGGGCGAGGCTTTGCACGAGCCTTTTACCCAGGAGCAGTTTGCCGCGAAATGGGCCGAATACCTGGAACGTTTAAATGACCGGCCCAACCTGAAAGCCACCCTCTCGCGCACGCCACAAGTAGTTGACTCGTGCAAACTAAAACTTCAGATAGATAACGATATTCAGGAAACCGAAATCGGGAAACTAAAGCCCGATTTGGTGTCGTGGTTGCGCCGCGAACTGCGAAATACCGGCATTGAATTGATTACCGAAGTGGTGGAAACGGAAATGAGCGCGCAACGGCCGCAAACAGAAACCGAACGCTTGGCCGAGATGATACGTAAAAACCCCACTGTTGCATTGCTGAAACAAACCTTCAACCTCGACTATGGAGAACACTAATGGCGTAAATAAAGGTTGAAGAGCAACAGGTGCGAATCGGGTACACGACTTTCTTAATTCAGTGTAAAGTTTTGAAAAGCCTTTTTTATTCCTCCCCGGAGCCAGATAATTTTTTTTATATTTGAAAAAACAAAAAAAACACAGATTATGCTTAAAGATACAGTTGAAAAAGCATTGAATGCTCAGATTAATGCCGAAATCCATTCGGCTTATTTATACCTGTCTATGTCGGCTTGGCTCCAGTCGAAAGGGTTGCCCGGTTTTGCAAACTGGATGAAAATACAATATCAGGAAGAGTTAACCCATGCGATGAAATTTTTTAATTATGTGCACGAGCGCGGCGGACGTGTATTATTGGAGCCGATTGCCGGTGTTGAACAAGAATTTGCCAGTATTATTGATGCTTTCGAAAAAACCTTGGCACACGAACAAAAAGTAACGTCGATGATTAACGGGTTGGTTGATGTGGCTATTGGCGCCAGCGACCATGCCACACAAAGCTTTTTGAAGTGGTTTGTTGATGAGCAGGTTGAAGAAGAAGCTACCGTACAGGGTATTCTTGACGATCTTCGTTTGATCAACGGTCAGGGTAATGGTTTGTTCCTGTTAAACCGCGAATTGGCTACCCGTACCTTTGTTGACAGTACACAGACAGTATAATTTTGTAGGATATACGACAGAAAGGCTGCCAAATGGTGGCCTTTTTTTTTATTTTGGGAACCCAAACAAGAAACAGAATGAATGAGATGATAAAAAAGGCGTGGGACTCGCTGGCCGAGGTTTGCCGTGTCAGTCTGAGTGCTGCCGAATTTAAGCAGATTGAACGGGCATTTGCGTATGCTTACGATATTTTGGAAGAGCGGAGATGGTCTTCCGGGGAAATCATTATCGTTCATTCGCTCGAAGTTGCACAGGTGGTTGCCGAAGAAATTGGCTTGGGGGTTGATTCGGTTACAGCCGGGCTTCTGCATAACGTGCCCTACGAAGACGTACCAAAACGTCCTCAAATCAAGGATATTGAGAAATTGTTCGGACCTTACGTGGCAGGTATTCTTGACGGGATGGCCAAAATTAATGCCTTGGGCACCGACACGGCCGGGCTTCACTCCGAGAACTTTCGTAAACTAATGCTGGCCATGGCCGGCGATGTACGGGTTATTTTGGTAAAAATAGCCGACCGTCTGCATGTGATGCGCCACCTGGATAGTTATCCGGCCGATTTTCAATCGAAGATTTCGGCCGAAACATCGCACTTGTACGCACCGCTGGCCCACCGGTTGGGTTTATATTACGTCAACTCGGAAATGCTCGATCTTAGCTTGAAATACCTTCAGCCCGAAGCCTATTTTCATGTGTCCGATTGTTTGAAGGAATCGGAAACCGAGCGTAAAAGCTTTATTGCCGAGTTTGTTAAACCAATTGAACTCAAACTGAAGTCGAAAGGTTTTAAGTTTGAAATGAAGGCCCGCACCAAGGCCATCAACTCAATCTGGAACAAGATGAAAGGGCAGAGCGTACCTTTTGAGGAGGTGTACGATATTTTTGCAATTCGTGTCATCCTCGACTCGAAACAGGAGATGGAAAAGTCGGAATGCTGGCAGGTATACTCCATTGTAACCGAAGAATACCAGGCCAACCCCGAGCGGATGCGCGACTGGATTACCGTGCCCAAATCGAACGGGTACGAAAGCTTACATGCCACGGTATTGGGACCCAACAAAAAATGGGTCGAGATACAAATACGTACACGCCGGATGGACGAGGTTGCCGAAAAAGGCTTGGCTGCCCACTGGAAGTACAAGGGCGGCTCAGCTTCGTCTGAAATGGAAAAATGGTTGGCCAACGTTCGTGAAGTACTCGAAAACCCGGAGCTGAACGTGGTCGATTTCATCGACGAATTCAATACCAATATTTATAACGACGAAATTTTTGTTTTCACACCAAAAGGCGATTTGAAACGCTTGCCCGCTGGCGCCACCTTGCTCGACTTTGCTTACGAAATTCACTCTGCCGTGGGCGACCGCTGTGTTGGTGGTATTGTTGACGGTAAAAAAGTGACCTTGCGCTATAAATTAAACAATGGCGAACAGATTTCAATCCAAACCTCGAACAACCAGAAACCCAAGCTCGACTGGCTGGACTTTTGCGTGACCAGCAAAGCCAAAAGCCGGATTAAAGCGAGCCTGAACGAGGATAGAAAACGCGAGGCCGACAATGGAAAAGAAATCCTAGCACGGAAACTGAAAAACTGGAAAATAGATTATAACGACGAAACCATCCGGACGCTACTGAAGCACTACAACCTGAAACTGGCACAGGATCTGTATTTTAATATATCGGTTGAAAAGATTGACACACTGGATGTTAAAGAGGTGTTGACAACCAGGGAGGAAACAGCAGCAAGTGCCAAGTCGAAGTTGGAAGAAATACTGCCGACCGAGCAACTGAAAGAGATGGATTTTTCGGGTGGCGATGATTACCTGGTGATTGATAACAATATAAAAAACGTAAACCACAAGCTGGCCCCGTGTTGTAACCCAATTTTTGGCGACGAAATTTTTGGTTTTGTCACCATTGGCGAAGGCATAAAAATACACCGGCGCAGTTGCCCTAATGCCCGTCAACTATTCGAACGCTATCCGTACCGGATTATACCGGCCAAGTGGCGCGGAACCGACAAGCGAACTTCGTTTCAGGCCACCATCAGGCTTTCGGGAACCGACGAGATGGGCATTGTTAGCCAGATTTCGCACGTTATTTCCAAAGACATTGGCGTTTCCATGCGCTCGATAAATATCGATTCGATGAACGGTGAGTTTGAGGGTACGTTGCGGGTATATGTCAACAACATTGAACACCTCGATTTTTTGATGCGCAAACTTCAGCACATTAAAGGGGTAATGCACGTGTCGCGTGCCGATACTTAAAAACCGCAGTACGTTTGTAAACCGAAGAGGCTGTCCCCATCTGAATTGGGACAGCCTCTTTGTATTTATAAACGCAAACCGCCGACGAACTATTTGATACTGAATTTAGCGCTAAGTTTGGGCGTTTGAGCATCGCCGCCAACCCTGATTTCGTAATCGCCCGGAAAAACTTTCCATTCGGAGCAGCTTTCGTCCCACTTCGCTAAATCCCAAATCGGGATTTCAAATTGAATCAGTTCGGATGAACCGGCTGCAATTTCTTTTTTTGCAAATTGCTTCAGCTCTTTGTAAGGCACCCCTTCGGTTTCAGGGAAGCCAATAAATACCGGAACAAGCTCTTTCGCACTCATTTCGCCGAGGTTGCTCACCCGTACCGAAAGTTGAATGCTATCGCTGCTTTTGTATTTTTTTGCCGGCGCACTCTCCCAATCATACCCAAAGTCAACGTAGCTAAGTCCGAATGCAAAAGGAAATTGCGTTTCGCCATCAAAATAGCGGTAGGTCCGTCCGTTCATATTGTAGCTTTCGTAGTTGGGCAGCTGGTCGAACGATTTGTAAAAAGTAACAGGTAATCGGCCCGAAGGAGAGACTTTGCCAAACAAAATATTAGCCAGTGCATTTCCTCCCTGCTCGCCCGGGTACCACGAAAGGATAACCGCATCGGAGTTGGCAGTAATTTCGCTTAAATCGACCGCGCTACCGCTGGTCACCACCGTAATGATTGGATGATTGTTTGATGCGCGTAGTTTCTTCAAAAAAGCGAGGTGTCCGGGCGGGATGCTCAGGTTTTTCTTGTCGCCGCCGTGCTCGGCCAAAAAGGCGTCGCCTTCTTCGCCTTCCAGTACAGGTGTCAGGCCAATGACAACAATGGTTACATCGTTCATGCCCGAAGCCCATACGCCGCCAAAACGGGTGGTATCGGTATCGTTATCGTTGCAGCCCAAATCGTACTGAACGGCAACGGCCGGGCCACAGGCTTTTGAAATGCCTTCGGCATAAGTAACCATGTTGGACGAAATACCGTGATAATTAGCCAGTAGCGGATCCAGACTACCCGAGTTGGCGCCGGTAACCAGCAGGCTGTTTAGTTTCGATACATACAACGGGAGCAGTTTTTTATCGTTTTTAATCAACACCATACTTTCTTCTGCTGCCCGGCGCGATAGGGCCACATGCTCGTCCGAACGAACGTCAGGCAGTCCCAATTTAGCCCAAGGGCTGTTTTCTTGCGGGTCGAAAAAGCCCAGTTTAAATTGGGTTTTCAGGTTTGGTGCAAGTGCCTTGTCAACGTCGCCTTCGGTAATCAATTGTTGGTCAATCGCTTTCTGAACATCATCCTGCAACATGTTTGAACAGTCGAGGTTGATGCCTGCTTTAACGGCCTCGGCGGCAGTAACTACGGAGTTTGGTAGTACTTTATGCCGCAGCCAGATGTCTTCCAATGCCCAGCAGTCGGTCACCACGTGGCCCCGGAATCCCCATTCATCTTTTAATACTTGTTGAATCAGGAATGGACTGGTGCAACAGGGAACGCCGTTGAGCCGGTTATAACCGCACATCACCGATTCCACTCCTGCTTCGACCAATGCTTTAAAGGCAGGGAAATAGGTTTCGCGTAAATCTTTCTCGCTCACAATGGCATCAAAGGTGTGGCGGTTGTATTCAGGGCCGCTGTGGGCCGCAAAATGTTTAGCTCCAGCCGACGCTTTCAGGTGCTTGGGATCGGTTCCCTGGATTCCTTTTACAAAAGCAACGCCCATGCGCGCAGTGAGGTAGGGGTCTTCGCCATAAGTTTCTTGTCCGCGCCCCCAACGTGGATCACGGAAGATATTGATGTTGGGCGACCAAAAGCTGAGCCCCATGTATTGGTTGCGGTTTCCGCGTGCTACGGCTAGGTTGTATTTTGCCCGAGCCTCGGTTGAAATAACATCGGCCACTTGGCGAAACAGCTGATCGTTGAAGGTGGCGGCCATAGCAATGGCTTGGGGAAAAACGGTGGCTTCGCCGGCGCGAGCCACTCCATGCAGGGCTTCGTTCCACCAATTATATTTCGGGATGGCGAGGCGGTTAACCCCGTCGTTACTATAGCCCAGCAATTCAATTTTTTCGACCAACGTAAGCTGCTCCATTAAGGCAGCAACCCGTTCGTCAATTCCCAGCGAGGTATCTCTGAACCTTTCGGTTTGTGCAAAAGCTTGTCCGGCTGCGAGCCAGCAGCAAAGTAGTACCGGGAGTAGTTTCAGTGTTTTTTTCATATTTTACGTTTCAGGAGTTTGAGTAATGGTAAGGTGAACGAAAATGAAAATGTGATGCCGGCAGAAAACCGGCAATCACATTCATGGTCAATTGGTATAGGTTATTCGAAAGGACTTTTCATCAAACATGAGCCAGACTGGCCTTAAGCCTATCCTGGTCGTAACGGTTTTTAAACAGCGCCGCGGCGCCAACCACGGCAATGTCGGTCATTGATGTGGTACCGATAAACAGCTTCTCGGTTACTTTTTTGTACGGAAATTGGCCAACGGTTTCCCACATGGCGTCTTTCCACAGGTCGAATGATTTAGCTACCGATCCGCCAATGATAACCGCTTCGGGAGCCAACATAAAGATTGAGGTATTGATGAGCATACCTACGTGGTGCCCCAGCCCGGCAAAGAGTTTGAGTGCTGTCGCGTCGCCGGCTTTTGCTTTTTTAAATTCAATTTCGCCGTCGGTATTGTTGAGCTGCTTAAAGAATTTGCCGCTGCAATAGGTTTCAAAGTCGGCATCGAGGTAGGGTAGGCCGCCCACTTCGCCAGCGCCGGCAACTTCGCCCGAGTACAGGTATCCGTCAATAATAATACCGGCGCCAACACCTGTTCCAAGAGTCAGGCAAAGCACATTGCTGTAACTTTTGCCTTCGCCGTACATCTTTACACCTATCGCGAAGCAATTGGCGTCGTTTGTCATGTACACGGGTTTTCCGAAATGGCGTTCGAGGTAATCCTTCAGGTGTACTTCTTTCCACGAGGGAATGTTGTTCACCGCGAAAATAACGCCGCGTTTTTCGTCAACTAAACCCGGTGCACCGATGCCAATACCGATCGCTTCAGTGTACCCATCAAGCGACTCGATGCCACGGATAAGTTGCTCAATAACTTCTTGTTGTGAGCCGGCCGAAGGAGTCTCCAGCTTGAGTGATTGTTCAATTTTTCCGTTAACTAAAAGGCCAATGCCAATTTTAGTTCCACCAATGTCAATTCCTATAATTTTTTCAGATACCATCATTCGTTTTTTATACGTCACTGCTTGTTTTCTGTTTTACTGAATCGGTCCCATCTGAAGAACCAACTCGCCGCCGTTCATAATATCCTGGTAGCTGATGTATTCTTTCTCGTATGGTTTTCCGTTCAGTGTTTTTGATTTTATGGCGATGTTTTCCTTATTGTTGTTTTCGGCCTTTATGGTGAAGGTTTTGTTTCCCGGCAGCTTAATCGTGGCTTCATCCAGCTCGGGGCTACCAAAAATGAACTTGCCATCGGCGGGGTTAACCTGGTAAAAGCCCATGGCCGACAATACGTACCATGCCGACATTTGTCCCACATCTTCGTTGCCAATCAAACCATCGGGCTTGGTGGTGTAAAACTCGCCCATAATATGGCGCACCAGCTTGGCCGTTTTGTCGGGCTGGCCCAGCATGGTGTACAAGTAGGCAATGTGGTGGCTGGGCTCGTTTCCGTGGGCATACTGCCCAATAAGGCCTGTAATATCGTTGGAGGCATGTTCGCCCATATCGCCTTCGGCAACAAAAAACTCGTCGAGTTTAGCCAAAAACTTGTCGCGGCCGCCTTGCAGTTCAACCAATCCTTCAACATCCTGTGGTACCAACCAAGTATATTGACACGAGTTACCTTCGCAGAAGTCGTCGTTGCGGTGTGCCGACTTAAAGGGGTCAAACGGTGTGCTCCATTCGGTTTCTGATACACGGCCACGCATAAAGCCAACCATGGGTTCAAAATAATTCCGGTAGTTTTGGCCGCGTTTTTTGAAATATTCGGCATCTTCCGTTTTTCCCATCTTTTCAAACATCAGCGCAGCCGAGCCGTCGGCAATGGCATACTCCAAGCCTTTGGCCACCGTTTCGTTATCGCTGTTGGCCGGCATGTAGCCGTATTCTTTCACCAAGTCAAGTCCGCGACCGTTTCCCATAGCAGTGTTTTTAACGGCTTCGGCAGCCAGTTCGGGGTCAAAACCGGTAAAGCCTTTGTTGTAAGCATCGGCCACAACCGGCATAGCCGGGCAACCAACCATACAGTAGGTTTCGTTACCAACCAGGTGCCACACAGGCAGTTCGCCTTGCTGCTGGTAAATGTGCAGCATGGTGTTCACAAAATCATCAATCCGGTCGGGGTGAATAAGTGTTGCCAGCGGGTGCGCTGCGCGGTAGGTATCCCATAGCGAGAAAGTGGTGTAGTTTGTAAAAGTGGTATCGCGGTAGGTTTTTCCGTCGGAACCGCGGTAATCGCCATTCACATCATGAAATACAGATGGTGCCACCATCGTGTGATACAGGGCGGTGTAAAACTTCGTCAGCACGTCGCGATCCCCGGCGGTAGCGTTTACCCGGCCTAGTTCAGTATTCCAGGCTGCGTCGGCAGCTTGTGCAACGGCATCAAAGTTCCAAGTTGTCGCTTCTGCCTTCAGGTTCTCTACTGCATTGTCGGTGCTTACAGCCGATATGGCAACTTTTGCCAGCAGCTGGCCATCAGTTAATGCGCCAAAGCCCAAGTCAGCCGTCAGTTTTTCGGCTGTTGTGCCTTCCAGCGGTTTATCATCGGCATAGTAACGAATGCCCGTGAGCGGTTTCGAGAAGGAAGCGGCAAAATAAATCCGTTGATCTTTCGCCCAACCTTTCGACAGGCGGTAACCTACTACCAACGTATCGTTTACTTGCTGCAAATTGCCTTCAACAGGGGCATCCCAGCCAATGCCGCGCACTAAATTCACAATAATATGCCCATCCGCATTGGGTTGAAAGCTGTAGCGGTGGTAACCCACGCGGCAAGTAGTGGTTAATTCGGCCTTCACTTTATAGCGGTCAATATTAACAGCGTAGTAACCTGGCTTCACCGTTTCATCTTCGTGTTTGTACTTGGCCAGGTAGCCATCTTCTGGTTTCTCCGGCGTGCCAAGGGCCATTTTGTAGTCGCCGGTAACGGGCATAAACACAATGTCGCCCAAATCGCCAATGCCGGTACCGCTCAGGTGGGTATGGGCAAAGCCAATTAAGGTTGAATCTGAGTAATGGTAGCCCGAACACCAGTCCCAACCCTGTGTAATGTTTGAAGGCCCGAGCTGTACGGCGCCAAAAGGTACATTTGTACCCAGAAAAACGTGTCCGTGGAAGCCTGTTCCGATATACGGATCGACATATTGGGTTAGGTTAACCGGTTGCGGCTCCGGTGCAGGTGCTTTTTTGCCACACGATGCCATTATTGCAGCCGCACAGGCGGACAGCAGTAGGCGTGAGAATGTTATTTGCATTACTTTATTCTATTAGAGGTTATTTTTAGATTGAAATTGATGAAGCGTGGCCAGTACTTCGGGGGTTACGTTTCCGAACAGCGAAACTCCTGCAGCACCATTCTGCAAGGCACACTGTATGCCCTCTTTTAGTTCGTCGGCCGATTTAAAGTTTGGCAGAAACAGTCCGGCATACAACGGAAAACGGTCGCAGAGAAAGTGCACACCTTCATTTACAGCGTCGCCAATCCAGCTTACAGGCTCCTGGTAAAAACCATGATAAATCATCGGGCATATGCCATCCAGTTTCCAGTTGGTCCAGTCCTGCCGAACGTTGCGGCGTGCCACTTCGGGGGTGGGGAATACCGCTGCCGTAATTTTTTTATTGTGCGCAGCCGCAATTTCCGACAGCTGGTTTACCACATTGGCAATCCGGGCGTAGCGATAGTTGCGCCACGAAAGGCTGGCGTCCGGGTAGGGCAGTTCCAGCGGGTCGGTACCAAACTCGGCCTTAAAATTTGTACGGCATGTGTCGCAGTAGCAAAAGTCGTACTCGGGAAGCTCCTTTTCCTGCACAATGTTGTATGTTTTCCACAGGTCGAGGGGTAAAATTACATCGCAATAGCGCACATAGTCCAGGTGAATGCCATCAACATAGTCCAGTTCCAGTATTTCATTCACTCGGGCTTTCAGGTAGTCCTGTGTTTCGGTTTTCGATGGACACAGCCAGCGGTAATAGTCCACATACGGCGGGTTGGTGGCACACGATTGGCCGTTGCGGCTTACGGCAAACCAATCGGGGTGCTGTTCGCGCAGTTCTTTTTCGCCGCGGTTCATGGTCCACATCCACCGGTGGGTTTCCAGCCCGGCTTGTTTGGCTATGCGAAAGTGTTTTTCGCTGTCGTGTTCGAAAAACATACCCCGTATGCCGGCTTCAAAAAAACGCTGGTACTTGTCGCTGAGTTTTTGTTCGTCGTCGTCCAGGTTCGGGTTCTCCCAAACCCAGTGTTTGTATCTTTCTGCTGTTGCTTCGCCTGCTTTTGTTTTAGCAGGAGTGCAGCCCGTTGCTGCCAGAATACCAGCACTTGCCAGTAAGCTGGTTTTTAGAAAATCGCGTTTGTTCATCGGTTCTACTGTTTCAGCTTTGTAATAACGGCCTCGTCATTCAACCGGTAGCTAAGGCCGGCTGACGAACTGCACATAACGGTAAACTGCTGGCTGGTCGCTTCCATCTTTATGCTGAAAAGCTTTCCGTCGCGTTCAAGTTCGACAGGGATTCCCAGTTCGCGGAGCGTAGCAGCAAAGCGGCCGTTTTTGGATTGAAACTCCTTTTGCGTGTAGTAAACCAGCCAACAGCAATCGCGCACCGGTTGGTCGGCCGGGGCAACAAACGGCACCGTTTGCGAGCCCACCGGTACATCGGCGAATTGCAGCAAGCCGTAACGTTCGGGGGCGTGCATACTAATAATACCCGGCGCGCTCCAAACCCAGTTGTATTCGGGGTAGGCTTTTCCTGTTTCAGGGGTTATTTTCTTTTGGTACTTGCCGTCAACCCATTCGGTTTGCCAGTTCACCCGCGACAAGTCGATACGCCACTGGGTGCCATCCTTCGGGTCTTCGCTTCCGTCCCAAACCTGTAAATCGGCAAAAGGAATCTTCATTTCGGCAAACCACTTGCTATCGGTATCGCTGCCATTGTTCAAACTACCTTCAATAGAAACAGCGCTTGTGAACCTGCGGGCATCGTACGAAATAAGCGGGGCCCCACCTGCCCGGTACGACAGGGGTAAAAACAGGTCGAAGAGGGTGTTGATGGCATTCACCTCAAACTCAAAATAGTTAGCCCCGTCGCCGTTGGCATCAATAAATACTTCAATGTCGTTCTCGTGGTAAACAATCAGGTCGCGTTGCGCATAGGTAGCCCAGATATTGGGCTCTTCAAGCTCTGTCAAAATGTAAAGGTTTTCAGTGTCCCACAGCATCTTCATCCGGGTAGGGTAGAGGGGCTTCGGTTGTTTGTCGCCTTCAATATCAACAAAATAATCAGACCAAGCGGCTGCCCGCCACGATGCTTCATCGGCCTTCCCGTCTATTGTTATTTCGTTTGTGGTTTTATAGGCAACATAGTTGCGCACCGGCGAAAACAAGTGGGCATACTTCTCCCACGGCGAAGCCGAAAAGCTTGCTGTTACAGTAAATAATAAGGCTATAGCCAGCGAGTACTTAAAAAAATTAATCATTCGTTTGTTCGTTGTTATTCGGCCATCAGTTGCTCCAAAACTGGTTTGTCTGTAAACTGAAGGCTTGTTTGCGGGGTATCGTTCAATTGTTCAAAAATAACAATCCTGTTTTCGCCCTTATTGAGCCAGCAACCCGGAACATACAGGGTTTGCTGCGGTCCCACTTTCCAGTAGCGCCCAATGTTTTGACCGTTTACATATACGATTCCCTTGCCCCATTTACTCATGTCGAGGAAGGTATCTGATGTTTTTTCAAGGTTGAAAACCGATTCGTAAACCACCGGCCGGCCGGTTTCTACTTTGTTGGCTTTTACGGTGGGGCACTCGTTCATGGGCATGCTGTACATTTCCCACGAGCCGGTAATTTCAAAGTCATTCAAGTATACGGGCGAGATGATGCCTTTTGTGTTGTGTACAATCTGTGCGCCGTAGTTAATCCGGCCCATGTTTTCAACCAAAATCTCCAGCATCCCGTTAAACGGAATATCCACCTCAAGCTCATAGTTTTTGAAAATACGGTTCAGCTCACCCGCTTTTGTTCCGTTTATATACACTACGGCATAATCGCGCAAACCTTCAATTTTTAGTTTGCCGCTTACCGGTTGCTGAAAACGCTTGCGGTACAGAACGTAGCCGTGTCCCTGGTTTAGTTGTTCAAATGTGAGTGGCTGGTCTGCAACCTCTGGTTTTTGCTTTTTAACCCAGGTTAACACATCCATTTGGGTTGTAATTGCTTGTTCGGGCAGGGCCGAAACCGGAATTTGTGCGGGTATTTCGGGTAGTTTTTCGGTGGCATATTGTTGCATCAGTTCACGAATAGCCATGTATTTTGTTGTTGCCCAGCCAGCTTCGCTAATAGGGGCATCGTAATCGTAACTGGTTATATCGGGTTGAATATCGAACTCTTTATTGTAGTTGGCACCCGAGGTAAAAGCGAAATTGGTTCCGCCATGTACCATATAAAAGTTGAAACTGATACCGTTTTCGAGGTAGGCTTTTGTTTGGTTGGCTGTGTTTTTAGCTTCAACTTTTACAAAGGGTTCAGCCCAGTGGTCTAACCAGCCGGGATAAAACTCGGCAACCATATAAGGCCCCTGGTTATTGTTGTATTTATCCACCGCTTTTTTCAAATTGGCAATATTTCCTTCGCCATTTGCTGTGGGCAATACACCCTCAATGGCACCGCCTTCGAACAGCCAGCTACCGTCTGATGTAAAAAAAGGCTCCGGAAAACCGGTTTCCTTCAGCATGTTGAAAATTGCCATTTTATAAGCTTTGTGCTCTTCTGCCGGAATGTCGGTGCGCTGGGCCACATAGGAGCCAAATTCATTTTCGCCCTGTACCATAATAATAGGGCCGCCCTGCGAAGCAAACAAACCATCAACCTCTTTATAAAGATGTTGCAGGTAGGTTTTACACGAATCGAGGAAAGCCTGGTTGTTGGTACGGATTTCAAGTTCCGGGTTTTGTTGAAGCCACCACGGGTATCCGCCGAATTCCCACTCGGCACAAACGTAAGGGCCGGGGCGAAGAATAACATTTAGCCCTTCTTCGCCTGCTGTTTTTATATATTCGCGAAGGTTTTTGTTGCCTGTTTCGAAGTCCCAAATTCCGGGTGCGGTTTCGTGGTAATTCCAAAATACGTAGGTTGCAACAGTGTTCAACCCCATTCCCCGCATCATCTGAAGGCGTTGTTTCCAGTATTCTTTCGGGATGCGTGAATAGTGCATTTCGCCCGAGTGAACCTTAAAAGCTTCGCCATTACGGCGGAATTCGCCATCGGAAATCGAGAATTTCCCGTTTTGCGCAAAATTGCTCAGTGGCAATACAGCCATAAGCAGCAGTACAAAAATGTTTCGGTTTCTTTTGTTCATTGTTTTTAGTTTATCGTTATTTTAAAACAGGCTTACACTGGATAAAACGGGACAAGCTTTTGTATCCTCGATCGTTATTCTGATTTTTGACGTTGTTACCGGAACAATTTCCAGAATTCGTTTGTGCCCAATGGTGGTTCCTTTGCCGATTTCAAGCCACTCGCCGTTTTCAAAAGCTTCTGCTTTAAAGGCTTTCACGCGTTGCCCAAGTTTAATGTATTCCTGCACCTGTACATAGCGGATGGTTTTGGGTTCAGCCAATTCAATTTCGAAACTGGCCGAAAGGGTACTATCGTTGGTTGCCCAGTAAGTTGTATTGTCGCCATCAACCAGCTTGGAAGCAGCGAATTGGCTTGCATTGCCTCTTGTTTCAGATGCGCTTACGCTGGCATTTAGCGCCAGGTCGGTGCCGAAACGCTGGTCCAGCAATTGGCGAAAGCCTTTCAGCGACGCGACATCGTTTTCGTGGAACAGGCCGCGCTTATCCGGCGGGACATTTAGCAGCAGGTTTGAACCGCGTCCAACCGAAGTCATATAAATCGAAAAGAGCTGCTCCGGCGTTTTTACTTTGTCGTTTTCCGAATCGTGGTAGAACCATCCCGGACGGATTGAAACGTCAACCTCGGCTGGTACCCATTGTTTGCCATCTTCGGATCCGGTTCCAAGCAGCGCTTCAATACCAGACTTTCCGGCATATAACGTATCGGTTGAAATGGTGTTCCAGTTGGTTTCGTCAACATGGCCCTGCTCGTTGCCAACCCAGCGCAGGTCGGGGCCGCCATCGCTAAAAAATAGCACCTGCGGTTGCATTTGGCGAACCATTTCCAAAGTAGCCGGCCAATCGTAATAGCTGCGGCGGTCAATTTCGCGGCGTTCTCGTGTGCCACCGTAGTAGCCATCGCCACCATTTGCCCCATCAAACCACATCTCGAAAACAGGGCCGTAGTTGCTGAACAGTTCTTTCAGTTGGTTGCGGTAATAATCAATGTATGAAGGCTGCCCATAGTCGGCCCGGTTCCGATCCCACGGTGACAAGTACACGCCAAATTTCATGTCGTATTTTTTGCAGGCATCGGATACCGATTTCACCATATCGCCTTTGCCATCCATAAATGGGCTTTTTGCAATGCTGTGTTCGGTAAGTTTGCTGGGCCACAGGCAAAAACCGTCGTGGTGTTTACAGGTGAGGATCACCCCTTTGAACCCAGCATCCTTTAAGGCCGATACCCATTGGTCGGCGTCAAAGTCAGTTGGGTTAAAAAGTTCGGGCGACTCATCGCCGTAACCCCATTCTTTATCTGTAAAGGTATTAATGGTGAAATGGATGAAGGCGTTCATCTCCATATCCAGGTATGCCAGTTGGCGTTGGTCGGGTACCGGCCCGATGGGCGAAGGCTCCGTTACCTGTGCCGGTTGGCAAGCAGCGAGGGCACAAGCCAGTACCGTTAAACTTTTTGCAAATAGGTTTTTTGCATTCATGCCGTGTTTGATTAGTTGGTTGCGGTATATTGAAAGCTTAATGCAGGATAGCCTTTGTGACTTACGCGAAACGATTTCGGGATTGAAACCACAACCTCGCCGTTCACAAGTTTCCAGCTTACTTTTTGGTTGCCCGAAAGCAGGGTCATTTTGCTTCCTTTTTGGGGCAGGTTTCCTTTCCACGAAATGGTTGCCGGAATATCAGCACCTTCGGCAAGGCGTGCAATGGCATACATTTCGCCAGTTTTCCCTGCTGTGAAAAACACATTTCCTTCGTTATAAACCGGGGTAATCCGGGTATTATAAATTGCCTTTCCGTTGGCGTTCATCCATTGGCCAATCTCTTCCAGACGGTCAATTGCCGCTTGATCCATTGTACCATCCGGCTTTGGGCCGACACCCAAAAGTAAACTACCGCCTTTGGCCACAATTTCAACCAAATCGTGAACCACCCGGTTGGTCGATTTGTAAGGGTCGTTCGGCACCCAGCCCCAGTTGTTGTTCAGGGTAATGCAACTTTCCCAAGGGTAGGGAAGCTGTTTGGCAGGGATACTGCGTTCCGGTGTCTGGTAATTTTCATAGGGGCCGTGAACGGTGCGATCAACAATCAGGATACCGGGTTGTGCTTCGCGGGCCATGCTGGCTATTTTAGGCATATCAATTTTTTGATCCCAATCTGGAATTGGCGCGCCCCACGAAAGAACTTCTTCGTTTACTGTTTCCTTCGGACGTACCCATCCACCGTCGAGCCACAAAATATCAACCGCTCCATAGTTGTGCAACAGTTCGCTCATTTGGTTGTACGTGAAATTTTTATAGTGCTGCCAACGTTCCGGGAATTTGCGGATGTCGTAGTTTACGTTGCGGTTTGGTGTGGCATATTTATCCCACCAAAAATCCTGCGAGTGCCAGTCGGGTTTCGAAAAATAAGCGCCAATCCACATCCCTTTGTTTCGAAAAGCCTCAAAAATGTATTTGGCCACATCGGCACGCGGGTTGTTGGCAAAAGGCCCGGCTGTAATTTTGAAATCGCTTTGTTGAGTGTCCCACATGGCAAACCCGTCGTGGTGCTTGGTTGTAAATACCAAGTATTTCATGCCTGCATCCGTTGCGGTTTGTGCCCACTGTTCAGGGTTAAAGTTGACCGGGTTAAACTGGTTGCTTAAATCCCAATACCACCTTTTGTACTGCTCGTAAGTTGTGCTGTCCGGGCGGTTAATCCAGTCCTCGGAGCAAATCGACCATGATTCAATAATTCCGGGGACAGCATAAAGCCCCCAGTGTATAATCATACCAAATTTTAAATCCTGCCAGTTGTCAAGCTTCGTTCTGACTTCCGGATCGGTTGGCCAGATGTACTCGTGGGACTGAGGGTGGACGCCTTGTTGCTGGGCATTAACAGTACCCAAACTGGCAATGGCAATAAGGAGGGAACAGAATAGCTTATTCATTTATTATTGTTTCAAATTAGTCAATTGTGCCGCTTTTCCGATTCTGACAGCGAAGCTTGAATATTCAGAAAAACAATTAGGTGCCTTGTGTTTCCATCATGTTCAACCGTTGGATTGATTGGCGAATAAAACATGACTTTACAAATATAGTGTTTGCGCACACATTTAATGCCAATTTTTCAACTCATTTTAGTTTGAATATATAAAAAAAATAGAAAGGAGCTTAATCTACAGGTAAATACTTTACGTTGATGCGTTCTCTAGTTGCTGGATAACAGTGTTTTTGTTAATAGCTTCGAAGCTGGGGAGATCGTAATTCAGAGGAGGTTGCGCGTTTGGGTTGTTGCTTTCAATTCAGTTTCGTTCACCTTGGTGTTTAATGCTATGAGCTGCATTGTAGGCCGTCAACAAAGCAGTAGGGATAGTTGTTTTTTGCTGTTGCGACACAAATGTTATTTTGAAAATGAGGGGCTGATTTTAGCGTGACACAAAACGTTGAATAATTTGAATGACCAGGCTGGTATAATTTGATTCCCTAAATAAACGGTTGTTATCGTTTAGTTTTTATAATTTGCTAGTTATCATTGTATTTTATGTGAGTTTTAGTTGATTTTTATCAAGCTGCAGGTTTTAAACGTATAAGACATTGAACCGCGTTTTTGAAAACACAATAAAGCGTGAAGAAATTGTCCGCAGATCTATTTTATCGGGTTTATAACTTTGTGTGTGCGGACACTCCAATACTGTTAATTTTCATGTGTGCGGACACATTTTTTGATAAAAATTGAATTGTTTGAAGAAAATATCCTTAGTTTTGAAAAGTTCTAAATAAAGATGAGCCTATTTCTAGAGTTTTAATAAATCACTAATATGAGTAACAGCTTAAGTTATATCGAAAAAACCGTTGAAAAGCTCCCGATTCATGTTGTCGAGGATCAATTGGTTGCAGTAAAAAAAATTGCAGGCACCATTGCTGCGTTGATCAAACAAAAGCAAGCCGAAGGGAAAATGGCCGTTTTGGGTTTGGCTACCGGATCGTCTCCAATTAAAATCTACCAGGAGTTGGTTCGTCTCCATCGCGAAGAAGGATTGAGCTTCAAAAATGTCATCACGTTCAACCTTGATGAGTATTTTCCGATGAATCCGGCAAGCGAACAGAGCTATGTGCACTTCATGTACAAACATTTATTTAGTCATATCGACATTTTGCCTGAGAATGTTAATATTCCGGACGGTACGTTGAAAATTGAAGACGTTGCAGCTTTTTGCTCGGCCTACGAAGCAAAAATTGTAGCAGTTGGTGGCATTGATATTCAGGTTTTGGGGATTGGCCGTTCCGGCCATATTGGATTTAACGAGCCCGGCTCTACGATGAATTCGACTACCCGGCTGGTAAAGCTCGACCAGACTACAATAAACGATGCTACAAAAGATTTCGGCGACGAACGATCTGTTCCGCACCG
>JBKEAN010000057.1:0-4787 GCA_047972415.1 Mangrovibacterium sp. | reverse complement strand
GCATAAAATTGCGGGATTAACGGTCAATATCAGGGATTACCAAATCGAGCGAACCGCTGATGGCAATGAGGTCGGCAATTTTCCCGCCTTTCGCCAATTCATTCATCACAAACAGGTTGCTGAAGTTTGGCGAGCGAAATTTTACCCGGTAGGGCTTTTTATCGCCATCGCTCACAATATAGACCGCAAACTCTCCGCGGGCTGTTTCAAGCCGCTGGAAATACTCTCCGGCCGGTAACTTGATGATCGGTTTCATTTTAGCGGTATAGCCGTCGTTCGGAATGTTGTCCACCAGTTGTTCAAGGATGTTCATCGACTCCCAAAGCTCGTCCATACGTACTTTATAGCGGGCAAAAGTGTCTCCTTCCGTATAAAGTATTTCCTTGAACTGCACCTTATCGTAGGCACTGTACGGCGCGTGTTTGCGCAGGTCGCAGGCAAAGCCGGAGCCACGCCCCGAGGGGCCGGTTACCCCGTAGGCAATCGCCTGTTCTCGGCTCATTAGCCCAATCCCTTTGGTACGTTGTTCAAAAATAACGTTGCCGGTAAGTAAACGATCGTATTCGGGAAGCTTTTTGCGGAAGTAGGCAATAAAGTCTTTAATTCCTTTTTGGAAGTTTGGGTGAATGTCGTGCATCAAACCGCCCGGTGTGTTGAAGCTGTGT
This sequence comes from Mangrovibacterium sp., assembly GCA_047972415.1. Classification (GTDB taxonomy): domain Bacteria; phylum Bacteroidota; class Bacteroidia; order Bacteroidales; family Prolixibacteraceae; genus Mangrovibacterium. Next base: position 4,122 of record JBKEAN010000057.1, on the reverse strand, counting down.
AATAAACGCGAGCCGAATGATTCTTCAAAAATGTCGAGAATCAGCTCGCGGTCGCGCAGTCCGTAAAAAAAGGTCGTCAACGCGCCCATGTCCATCCCGAAAGCACTCCACCACAGTTGGTGCGAGGCAATGCGGTTCAGCTCGTCCAAAATGGTTCGTACATATTTTACGCGCTCGGGCACTTCAACCTGCAAGGCATTTTCAACACACAAACAAACCGCTTCGTTGTTCATGTGTGCCGACAGGTAGTCCAGGCGGTCGGTGAGGTGAATAATTTGCGGGTAGGTGTTCGCCTCGCACATTTTCTCGATGCCGCGGTGAATGTAGCCAACGTGCGGAATGAGGTACTTCACCGTTTCGCCCAACAAACACACTTCGAGCCGCAAAACCCCGTGGGTTGACGGGTGCTGCGGCCCCATGTTGATGATGTAATCTTCGCTATCCTTGATGATGACATCCTTGATAATCTCTTCACTCATATAGCTTGCATTAGCGTTCAATGATGTTTACTTCATCGCGGAAATCTTTGCGCAGCGGAAAACCGTAAGCATCCTCAAGGAACAAGCGACGGAGGGCCGGATGATTGGCAAAGCGGATCCCGAACAGGTCAAAAACTTCGCATTCGTGCGGAATGGCTGTAGGCCAAATGTCGGATACCGAGTCGATAATTGGCTTATCGCGGTCGGTAATATCAGCCTTTACAAGCAACAGCTGGCGGCTTTTCACCGACTCGAGGTGGTAAACCATCATCATTTTATCTTTCCAGTCCACTGCCGTTAAACTAATCAGGTAGTCGAATCCTGCGTTTATCAGGTGTTCGGCCACCACATGAATTTGACCCGCCGGAACCACCATTTCGGTGAGCTGGGTATTTTCGGGGAAGCTGGCTTCCGGAAAGCGTTCCTGCAAGCTTAACTGGAGTTCTGCATTTTTCATATCCATTCGTTATAGCAGGTTATCATTTGCCTGGCGGGGTTCGCTCAGTGATTCGGCCTTAATTTTTCGTTGCAGCTGCATCACCCCGTATAGCAAGGCTTCGGGGCGCGGCGGGCAACCCGGTATATACACATCAACCGGAATCACGTGGTCCACGCCGCGAATAACACTGTAGGAATTGTAATAGAAGGGCCCGCCGGAAACCGCGCAAGCGCCCATGGCAATCACATATTTGGGGTCGGCCATCTGGTCGTACAAGCGTTTCAGGATCGGTGCCATTTTGTGTACAATGGTGCCGGCAACCACAATCACATCGGCCTGACGCGGTGTAGCACGGTAAACTTCAATACCAAAGCGGGCAAAGTCGTGCCGGGATGCCCCGGCAGCCATCATTTCAATCCCGCAACAACTGGTTGCAAAGGTGAGCGGCCAAACCGAGTTCGAACGTCCCCAGTTTAAGAGTTGATCCAAACTGGTCATCAGGATACTACCTCCCGATTTTTTGAAGATTTCCAAAGAATCATTGTCTTCAAAATCTTCGTACTTCATCGATTTAATATCTATACCCATTGCAATGCGCGTTTTTTCCAGGCGTACAAAAGCCCGATACCCAGAATGAAAAAGAAGATGACAATTTCGACAAAAGCCTGCATACCCAGCTTGCCCATCACCGTAGCCCAAGGGAACAGAAAGACGGTTTCGACGTCGAATATGAGGTAAATGATGGCAAACAGGTAATAACCTACGTTAAATTGTATCCAAGCCGGACCTTCTGTCGGGATACCGCATTCGTAGGGTTCAAACTTCGCCGGATTCAGCGAGCGGGGCGCAGCCAGGGATGAAAAAACAATGGCTCCACCAACTAAAACAATGGCCACAATAAAGAAAAGGACTAACATTTCGTTACTCATAGCGCAAGTTTTCGTAAAATGTCAGTGAAACGGACATGCCGCAGTAGCATCAATGCCGAAAACCGGCCGAATTACACACATACAACATGAGAGTTTCATCCAGCATTGAATCGGTTAATTTAGTGTTCGGATGAAAATAACTACTGCAAATGTAAATTTTTAGAGATGCGAAAGTTCCACAATCCTTTATTTGGAAGAAATAAAATTTGAAATTCAGCTACATTAATCACTTAATTCCAATATAAAAACACACAAACAACTTAATATAAACACATTGAAATATATAAAGATACTTTAGTGTTAAAATGCCAAATTGATTGATTTTTCGCTATTTTGATTTTCAGGGTTTAAAAAAACACTTCAAAAAGCGGATTTCTCTTCAAAAACAACCTTCGCCGGGTAAAAGAAACACCGACTGCCCAAAAGCAGTTTTCCGGTTTTAGAGAAAAATAAAGACTCGACAAAAGTTTAATTCAGACGTTCCAACGGACACATACATTATCGTTTAAAAAACGAAAGTCCCAGAAAAACCCAGCCTGCGATAAAACTCAATCCGCCCAATGGTGTGATGGCTCCAATCCATTTTACGCCGGTAATAGCCAATGCGTATAAACTTCCAGAAAACAGCAGAAGCCCCGCGGAAATGAAGATAGCAGCTAATTTCAGGTATTTTGACGGTGCCTGCAAAGCCAAAATACCAATTGCCAGCAATCCCAAGGCATGGCAAAAATGGTATTCAACCCCGGTTTTGTATACCTGGAGCATATCCGGTGAGATTCTCGATTTTAAACCGTGTGCGCCAAAAGCGCCGATAATAACAGCAAAGGCCAATGCAAAAGATGCCGCAACCAAAATTGTTCGAGCCATAATAAAATTTGTTTTCTCTTAAAACAGCCAACAACCGAAAAAGATCACGCAGGGCTGAAAAATGAAGTAGAATAGCAAAAACGGGCTTTTACCAGTTGCGCTCCCAAAAATACATGGGTGGTTTACAGTTGTTGAAACCGGCCTTCAGGTACAGCTTCATTGCGGCGGTGTTGTCTTCGCGAACTTCGAGATTAATGCGGCAATAGCCGTTTCGTTCGCCGTAACGAGCCATTTCGTCGAGCAAAAATTTCCCTATTTCCTTTCCCCGATGAGCCGGATCCACCACAAAATCGTGAATATTAATCAGTGGTTTGGCTTTAAAGGTTGAAAAGTTTTTGTTGCAATTGGCCAGAGCTACAAATTCGTCGTTCAATTCAACCAAAAAGCCAAGATAAGACGGGTAATTCTGCAAGCCTTCAATAATTTGCGGCCCCAATCCGGCGGACATCGGTGCATTATTGCCCATCGGATCCTGCATGTATAAATCGAGTAAATGCAGCAACGCGCCTGCGTGCTCCCGCTTATTCAAATCAATTTCAATAAACTTCAGGTTCATTTCTTTTTGGGTTGAATTTACGCCCAAGCCAATAAAAAACCAAACGGCTACACTTTAAAACGCCAGGGATCGATGTCGTATTTTTTTACGCGGGTACCCAGCATCCGCTCGGTTACCTTCAGCATATCGGCGGCTTTGGCAACATTACCTCGGGTGGTGGTCAATGCTTCGCGTATCAACTGTTTTTCAACCTGCTCAACGGTGTACATCAAACCGCCTTTGGCTTGCGTATTCGACGAGTCGGCAGTTTGAAGCGATGGCGGGAGGTTATAAGAATGAATCACATCGTCGGTTGTGAGGATACAAGCCCGCTCAATGCAATTTTCCAGCTCGCGAACGTTGCCGGGCCACAAATAAACCATCAGCATATTCAAGGCTGACGTTGTTATGCGCTTAACATTAGCCCCGTTCCGTTGGTTAAACTTCTCGATAAAATGATCGACCAACAATGGAATATCGTCGCGCCGTTCGCGCAAGGGCGGGATATAAAGCGGGAAAACGTTGATCCGGTAAAACAAGTCTTCACGGAACCCTCCTTTTTCAATCAGCTCTTCCAAATTCCGGTTGGTGGCAGCAACAATCCGCACATCTATTTTTATCGTTTCGGTTCCACCCACCCGCTCAAACTCGCGCTGTTGCAGAATACGAAGTATTTTTACTTGGGTCGATAAGGGGATGTCTCCTATCTCATCCAAAAAAATAGTTCCACCGTCGGCTAACTCAAAGCGCCCTTTACGCCGTACATCAGCGCCGGTAAATGCTCCTTTTTCGTGTCCGAACAGCTCACTTTCAATTAGCGAATCGGGTAGGGCCGAGCAGTTTACTTTCACAAAACTGTTTTTTGCACGTTTG
>JBKEAN010000056.1:0-81400 GCA_047972415.1 Mangrovibacterium sp. | reverse complement strand
GAATGCTCGTTATGTTTGTACCCGATATGCGTTAGAACAGTTTTAAATAAACCCGGACAGGAAAAAATTCAAGGTAGAACATGAAAGTTACAGACTGCATTAATCAAAGTGATAAAACAGTATTCTCGTTTGAGTTGCTGCCGCCGCTGAAAGGAAATGATGCGACAACGATTTACCGGACCATCGAGAGTTTAATCGACTACAATCCGAAGTACATTAACATTACAACGCACCGCGATGAGATGATTTACAAGGAGATGCCCGACGGAACAATCAAAAAACAGGTGGTTCGTAAACGCCCGGGAACTGTGGCCATTGCAGCTGCCATTCAGCACAAATACGGCATTCCAGTAGTTCCGCACATTTTGTGCGGCGGTTTTACCAAAAGCGAAACCGAACATGTGCTGATTGATCTGAACTTTATGGGGATCAGCAACGTGCTGGCTTTGCGCGGTGACGGGAACAAAAATGAACAGGTGTTTATGCCCGAACAACACGGAAATGCCAATGCCAACGAGCTGGTTGAACAGATTGTTGGGCTTCGTAAGGGTAAATACCTCGACCCGGATTTGAAAAACTCAACCCCGCTCGACTTTTGTATCGGCGTGGCCGGTTACCCCGAAAAGCACTTCGAATCGCCTAATTTTGATACCGACTTGGTGTACCTGAAGCAAAAGGTGGATGCCGGTGCCGATTACATCGTCACCCAAATGTTTTTTGACAACCGGGTGTATTACGATTTTGTGGACAAGTGCCGTGCTGCTGGGATTACCGTACCCATTATTCCGGGAGTTAAGCCCATCAACCTGAAGAATCAATTGACAGTATTGCCGAAGATTTTTCACATTGATTTGCCGAAAGACTTGTCGGTTGAATTGGCCAAATGCAAGAATAATGACGATGCCAAACTGGTTGGAACCGAATGGGCTATTGAGCAATCGCGCGACTTAATTGCGCACAATGCGCCCAGTTTGCACCTTTATACCTATGGCGTATCCGATAATGCCCGAAAAATCGTTGAGGCTGTATTTTAAGTATTCAGGCCTTGGCGATGAAAATAAAAATCCGGACGCGAGCGTGTCCGGATTTTTATTTGGAAAATACGGATGAATAGCGGCTTTATTTTCCGCGAACGAAGTCGTAGGCCTCGTCAAGCTGCGAAACGTCGAAATAGCGCTCCAAACGCCCTTCTTTGGCCCGTTGAAAGAATAAGTTATCAATCGGAACCAACGCCTTTAGCACATTGGAGTGCGCAACAATGGCCATATGTCCAAGTTTTTTGTAATTCCGCAGCGCCCAAATCGAGTCTTCCATAAAGGCTTTAACATTCGTGTGGCTCATTTTCAGTTCATCCATTTTTACCAACACATTCACTTTGTCGTAACCCTTTGCCAGCTTTTCGTTGAAGAATTTTTGGCAAAGCTTCTCGTCCGTTTCAGTAAAACTGTCAATAATTTCAATGGCAAGGACATTGCCTTCGAAGGTTTCTAATTGTTCGAGCATAATTAGTTGGTTTTTAATTTATAAGCAGAAAAGATAGCGACAAAAAAGGTTTTTTTGCACTTTTTTGTGTTAAAAAGAAGGTTATTCAATGATTTTGTTCCCAAAGGCAGTGAACATCGGTTGTTGCAGGGGGCGCTAAAGGCAAACAGCTTAACGAAAATTGTTTACTTTGCGGGCTGAAAATAAAGTACTATGGAAAATTTGCCCGATTTACATGCCGATAATATCCAATTGTATTTGAATAGAGAAGAAATTATTTTGGATACTATTGCCCAAATCATGAAAGACTTTGGCATGTTCGGGGTCGAAATTGAGTACAGCGGGTCGATTGATAATGCCTACGAAAAACTGCATCGCCAGTTGGTTGCCCAAATCGAGCGATTGATGAACAGCAATTCCGATTTGCTGATGTCTATTTTGTACCAGGTTGACATCAGCCAGCGCGAGATTGACCGCACTACCCGTACCTTTCCGCACTACAATCACACCGAAGTGGTAGCCCATCAGATTATTTTCCGCGACTTAAAAAAAGTACTTTTTCGGCGCTATTTCTCAGCGAAGTAAGAAAGCAGAACAGGTATGTTTAAAAAATCGGGAACGTTTGTAAAACGTTTTCAGCTTAAATTCATTAGCTTTATAACCGAATCTGAAAGGCCGTGAAAAAAGCTTTGTTTGCGCTGGGTCTCTTCTTCCATTGCATCGTCCTTTTTGCCGATGGGGGTGACGACTGTGTTCGCTCTACCGAAGGGACTGATTTTTGGTTTGGCTTTATGGAAGGGCGAAATTACAACCAGTCAGGACACTATCTTCAAATTACAGTTACTTCGGCCTACAATACCAATTTTAGGTTAACCTACGGCGACCTGGAAACACTTTATGGTTCGTATTCGGTAGCTGCCAATTCGTCCATCGTTTTGCAAATCCCCTGGGAAATGTTCGAGGTTCGGGGCTCCGAGTCGGCCGAATATCAGGGTTTGCATCTGGTTGCCGATGCCCCGGTAAATGTATATGCCCTCAACTGGGATAATAGGTCGGCTGATGTGGCCGTGATTTACCCGCTTGAATCTATTGGTGATGACTATTTTGTGATGTGTTATACGCCACATGTCAACGAAACCACAAACGGTACTCCTGGAAACGGCCGCAACAGCGAATTTTTGGTCGTAGCTACCGCAAATAACACTAGGGTTGAAATTACCCCATCGGTTGAAACAACAGGTAATAAACCGGCCGGCGTTCCGTTTTCGGTTACGTTACAAAAAGGGCAGACTTACCAGGTACAGTCGATGAACAAGGTACTTCCGAACCAGGGCGATTTAAGCGGAAGCTACATTAAGGCCGACAAACCCATTGCCGTTTATTCGGGAAACTTGGCGACCTCGGTACCAAAGCTCGAAGGGGTTAATGCCTGGGACCACCTGTACGAACAAATGCCGCCGATGTATTCGTGGGGCCGCGATTATTATGCAGCCCCCATGATGGAGCGTGGTGCCGACCGCTACCGTGTTTTGGCAAGTCAGGACGGGACAAATGTAACGGTTGATGCCCTGGGGAGTTTTCAGTTGGACCGCGGTAAATTTGAAGAGTTTGTACTGACAAAAAACCAGGCGAGCCGGATTAGTGCCGATAAACCGGTGCTGGTTGTACAGTTCAGCCAGTCCCAATCGGTTGATGGCCAGTACGGCGACCCGTCAATGATTGTTTTAAGTTCCACTTCGCAAACCAAAAATAATGTAACTTTCGAAGCTTACAACCTTCGGTCAATTGCAGCACATTACATCAACATTATTTCAAAAACCTCTCAGGTGGGGAACCTCCGTTTCGACGGCGCTTCTTTTTCAGCGTTAGGCTACTCCTTCAAACCATTTACCGGCTCGGAGTACGCGTATGTGCAAATGCCCGTGACGCGGGGAACCCATACCTTGCTGAATACCCAGGCTGATCAGGGTTTTTTGGCTTATGTTTACGGTTTTGGCGATTTGGAGTCGTTTGGCTACGGCGTGGGTTTCAACCTGAACCTGGTACTTGACCTGGGGCGAAGTACCAAATTTAAAGGCGATACGGTGCTGCTGTGTGCCGGGGACACCCTCACGCTGGATCCTGGCCCGTATTTCGATAGCTATTTATGGTCAACCAGTGAAACAACCCAATCAATAAAAGTGACAACCGAGGGCATGTATAAAGTGACTGCAAAAGTGGGCATGTGTCCCGATTTGCACGACTCGGTTTATGTGTATTACAGCGATCCCCAGCTCGAAGTTGTTGCCGACCGGCAGAGCGATTGTGCACCTGCAACAATTAACCTTCAGGCAAAAGGAGATGATATTACCTCGTTTTTATGGCATACCAATACCATCGAAAATTTGGGGACAACGGCGGATTTGACTGTCGATTCGACGGACAATTACGTGGTGACCGTTCAAAACAGCCTGGGCTGCATTGCCAATGATACGGCAGAGGTTGTTTTATTTGGAAAGCCTCCGGTAACCATCATGGCCGATTTGTTGGTTTGCGATGCGTTTACAACATCCCTTAAAATTGATTTTGCTGGTTATCCCGAATCGCTTTGGAAAACGCCTCCCGGAGGCTTTAGCTGGAAAGCCGATCCGGGTGTTCTCCTTACAGACCAGTCGGATTCGGGCGCGACGTTGACGGTTCCTGGTTACGGAACCTATTCGGTTTATTACGAGTTAATGACAAAAGATGGTTGTGTGAGCCGCGACACCGTTCAAATCCGGTTTGCCGCAGGGCCTGGTATTGGTATTTTGGGCGATAAATTTAACGATTGCCATCCGGCAACCATTACACTGCAAGCCGATGTTTCCGACATGTCGGGGTTGACGTTTATTTGGCAGAAAATGAATGGCGATACGCTGGGGCTTTCAAACACCCTCAGTGTTGATTCGACCGCTTTGTACCAGCTAACGGTTGTTAGCCCGTCTGGTTGTGCATCGGTGGATACGGCTGATGTAATTATTTTCGGCAATCCGCCTATTCGGATTTATGCCGATTCACTTGTTTGCGGAGCTTTGTCAACGGTCATTCATGTTGATTTTTCGACCTACCCGGACACACTTTGGAATGGCGGTTCCGGCGGCTACGAGTGGAACTCGTCCGAGCTCACGATTTCGGATGAACGGGATTCGTTGGCAACAATAACAGCCCCTGGCTACGATACTTACGAGGTTTACTACAAGCTGCGTACAAAAGACGGTTGCGAGAGTGGCGACACGATTTCGATTCGCTTTAGTCCGCAGCCTGTGGCAAACTTTGATTTCGATTTTCAACCCGTTTGCAAATTCTACACCGACACACTGACCTATACCGGAACGGCTTCGGCCGCTGCACGGCTAAGTTGGACACCGGTTCGAGCCGAGATAAACCTGATTTCTTCGTCAAAATACCGGGTTACGGTAAACCCTTACGATGGCACCAAACCATCCATTATGCTGGTTGTTAACGATGCTGGTTGTCGCGATACCATGTACAGTGAAGAACCGGAAAGTTTTGCTGATGAGCGTAAGCTTAACCTTGATTTTACAGCCGATAAAACGGTGGATTGCGGCGAACTAACAAGCCAGCTAGCTGCTACATCGTCTAAGACCGACTTGAATTACCTTTGGGTTTTTGGCTTGGACTCGGTTACCGGAAACCCCATTTCGGTTACCAAAAACAAGCCCGGCTATTTTGATGTGGAGCTGACGGCTGCTTCCTCAAAAACCGGCTGTTCCGAAACCCTTTTGTGGATGAATTATTTGCAGGTGGTTCCCAGGCCCATAGCCGCTTTCACGGTGGACAATTCGCGCGTTCCGCTCGATGATCCCTGGATTCAGTTTTATAACCACTCGCAATTTGCCGATTTATTTACTTGGGATTTTGGCGATGGTCAACGTTCGAACGGCTTTGAGCCACAGCACGAGTATAATGGGCTTGGACAGTACGAAGCCTTGCTGGTTGTTGACAGTTACCTCGGTTGTTCCGATTCGGTGTCGATGATTGTCCAGGTACTGCTGAACCGAGTGACTGCACCCAACGCGTTTCGCCCGTCGAGCGATATTTCTGAAAACCGGGTGTTCTTGCCCAACGGGTTGGGTTTGTTTGGCGGCAGTTTCAAACTTCAGGTTTTTGACCGCTGGGGCCAGGTTGTTTTCGAAACCACATCGGCCGATAACCCGTGGGACGGGCGTGATAAAAGCGGCAAGGATGCACCTATGGGCAACTACATTTGGTTGGTTCGGTACACGGGTATTGACGGGAGCGAGCAAACGGACAAAGGGCAGATTCTGCTTATTCGGTAATCTTATGGTTTTTAGGGTTCTCCGAACCGTTCTTCGTAGGGGACAAAGAAGGGCAGCCAACCCGGCGAACGGTGTTTGGTTAGTACAAAAGCCAGGGTAATTTCGCTGGTTCCGCCGCTGTTTCCGTTCAATCCAGAAACGGTCCAGTCGTAACTGTAGGTAACTTGCATTTTGGAGTTCAGGTAGCCCAGCAACAAAATCACCGAATCGTAACGAACGCCGAAGTTTTGCCGAAACCACATACCGCCGGTCAGTCCGCTCCGGTTAGCAAACAAACCCCAGTTTAGTTGCTCCAACACACCTTGCTTTTGCATGATGATTTGTGGTGAAATGTCAAATTTCTTCCGCAAATGCCCGTGCCGGAATACGGGGATACGGGCACCTGCATGGATGCTGTATTTGCGGGGTAGTTTGCTGTTGTAATTATCGTTGTCCGAGAAGCTCAGATCGGGTTCGGTTAGGTGGTGAACTGCCAAACCGCCGAAAAGCTGTTTGCTGTACAAGAGCAATCCAAATGCGTAATCGACGAAAGAAAACTTTGGATCGTTGAATAATTCGCCAGATGTTCCCGGAATACCAGCATTGTTTTCGAGGTTGTCAGAAAAAATCAGTTCGCTGGTTTTCAGTGTGTTTTCCGCATAGCCAACCTGAAACCCAGCGTGAAGGTAAAAATTGTAATTCAGTTTTACCCTGACGGAATAGGCCGCATTAAGTTGAAATGAATTAAGCAATTGGTTCGCTTGTGCATCATTCAGCAGGTACAAACCCAGTCCACCCTGAAGCTTTTTTACGGGCAAATCGGCCGCTGCCGAATAAGTGGTATATGCACCTTTAAATTGGTGCCATTGGTCGCGGTACTGAAGGGCGATGCGCGGCGCGCCGATTGTTCCGGCAAAAGCGGGGTTCAGGTAAAGCGGGTTGGAATAATACTGCGAAAACGAAACATCCTGGCCACCCGCGATGGTCGGGATCATCAATCCAACAAATACAAGAAGAGGATAGATATGGCTGAGAAGCCTCCGTTTAGTCCCCTGTTTGCGCATGGTGTAAAAGTAAACAAATTCCGGGACAATTTGCACAAAGTATTTTTTAAATATGTGAACAACAGAATGATGAATGCTGTTTGCTGTGGTACAAAAGTCTCTTTACTTCCGGCTCCGAGCTGCCTGTTTATCCGGGCTTTTCGTAGGTTGGAACAAATTTTCTCTGGTTGTGCCGTGTTATTATTAAAAAAAGAGGCTTGCAGATGATGATATGTCTGGATTATAGCTTACATTTTGGTAGTTTTTTTGTTGTTTTGAAGAAGAACATACCGATTGAAACGTTGAAATTTATTTTTTTATGATTAAAACAAATATGCACCGTGTTTTAGTACCGGTTAGCCTCGACGAACAAGGGGTTAGTGCTATTCAGCACGCAAAAGAAATTCAGGAAAAATTTAATGCCACCATTACGCTTCTTTATGTGGTTCCCGACGAATCAATTCTGACCGAATGGTTCCGCCCGGTGAGAAAGCAATCAAAATTACTACAATACCAGAAGCAATTGAAACACTTTGTGGGCAAAGAGTTTGGTGGGAAAGTTCCGAAGTTTGTCCGGCTGAAAGTCCGCCCTGGCTCTATTGCTAAGGCGATTGTTCACACCTTAAACCACTTCCGCTTCGACCTGGTTATTCTGAATAAAATGATTGGGTACGACCAGCAAAACTCGTCGGTTTGGGAAAGTGGTATCAAGTTTATTGTAGGCGAAGCCCGCTGTCCGGTACTCACGTATAACGGCGGCGATAAACCTTTCCGCATTCAAACAATTATGCTGCCGGTGGATATTATGCAGCCACACCAGCAAAAGGTTAGTTGGGCAACGCGCCTTGCACATACCTGGGATGCACGCGTACACGTGGTATCGGCTTTAAGGTTGAATATTAAAGAAGAAGACAGCACGATTTACCGCAAAATGAAAGACATTACACAAACACTTGAAGACGAGGGCATAGAGACCGGGATGACATTGCTACGTGAAGATCCGGGTGTAAAATTGGGCGACATTATGCGGAATTTTATTAACGAGGCACAACCCGATCTGACCCTGGTAATGAGTCACAAGGAAAATATTTTCGATTTTAACTACATTGGGGGGTTGGCATCCGAGATTATTTTAAACACTGATGCCCCCGTATTCTGTATCACTCCGAAAAGAGAGACTTTAGTATAGCAAAAATGAAAGCCGGCTGTGAAGTCCGGCTTTTTTTATCGTTTGACTCGTTATTTCAATCTAAAACAGGCGTTTGAAACCAATAAGCTGTTTTACCTCGTTTAAAGTTGCAGCGGCTGATTCGCGGGCTTTTTCGGCACCCATGCGGGACACTTTGGCCAGGTAGGCGTCATCGGCCAGAATGTCGTTGATACGCTCACGAATAGGCGAGGTAAAGGTTACAATATCTTCGGCCAGTTGCTTTTTTAAATCGCCGTAGCGGATGCTGCAATCGTTGTAGGCCGCATCAAACTGTGCCACAATTTCGGGAGCGGTCATTACCTTCATCAGGGTAAACAGGTTCTGAATGGCTTCCGGTTTGGGTGAGTTCGGCTCGGTTGGACCGGCGTCGGTTACGGCACGCATCACTTTTTTGCGGATCGATTTCGGATCTTCCACCAGGGCAATGGCGTTTCCTTCCGATTTTCCCATTTTTCCGCTACCATCTAGTCCGGGGATTTTAATCATGTCGCCACCGTCGAACGTAAAGGGGCGTGGAATTGGGAATACTTCCCGGTCGTACATGCGGTTAAAACGGCCGGCAAACTTGCGGGCCATCTCCAGGTTCTGCTCCTGGTCCTTACCAACCGGCACAAACTGTGCTTTGTGAATGATGATGTCGGCTGCCATCAAAACGGGATAGGTAAGCAGGCCGGCATTCACGTTTTCGGGCTGTTTGCGTGCTTTTTCTTTAAATGATGTGGTACGTTCCAGCTCGCCCAGGTAAGCGTTCATGTTCAGGAAGGTGTACAACTCGGTGATTTCGGGCACATCGCTCTGAATAAAAATCGTCGATTTCTCCGGATCCAGGCCACAGGCCAAATATTCAGCAAGTACTTGTTTCACACCGCTTTGTAAATTGTCTGGGTGCGGGTGTGTGGTTAGCGAGTGGATATCGGCAATAAAAAAGTAGCAGTTGTAATCTTCCTGCATTTTTAAAAAGCTGCGAACCGCACCAAAGTAATTTCCCAGGTGCAGGTTTCCGGTTGGCCGGATGCCACTAACAACGATTGGTTTATTCATTTTTTAGTATCGTAAAGTTCAACGAAAGGCCTTTTCCAGCCTGTTCAATTTGCTTGTTCTTCATTGGGTTGAAGTCATAAAAACAGTCCTTTGGGCGATTCGACCTGCAAAAATAAGCTGATTCGCCAAACTGCAAAATTTTATTTTTGAAGGCGAAAAGGAATTTGAAACTAAAAGAGGGATTTTATCGTTTCTCGACTGCCTTTAACCGCCAGCACACAAAGACCGGATACAACAGATACGGAAGATAAGGGTCTGGTCCGACTTTTCTCTTTCAAATCGGGAATGTGGGGAATTCACCGTAACCGAGGCTTCGTATCATTTAGCGACTTTGCGCTTTTTTAGTGTCCTCGTACCTTCGTGTTTAATCTTTTCGTGAATGATTTCAAATGCCGGTCACTTTTGCCTTTCGGAATTATTCGCTAGTTTTAGCCTTCAAACTAAAAACAAAGAATGCATCAATCGCCCCAATACGGAAAAGAACATGCGTGGCGCAACGTGAAAATGGAATCGTTGGACATATGTGTTATTTCCTGTTAAAGGCGGGGAAAGGGATTTGCTGCGTAACCGGCAAGTCCCTTTCTTTTTGTAAAACCGTAAAACTACTTGTACATCATGACCAGACAAAAAAAGATTTTTCTCGATGAGGCCGATATGCCCAAACAGTGGTACAACCTGGCACCCGATCTGTTGACCCCGCTAAACCCACCGCTGGGACCGGGTGGCATTCCGCTTTCGCCGGAGATGTTGGCTGCCGTTTTCCCGATGAACCTGATTGAACAGGAAGTGAGCCAGCAGCGCTGGATTGATATTCCGGAAGAAATCCGGCAACACTTGTTCCGCTGGCGGCCAAGCCCGCTTATAAGAGCCTACGAGTTGGAAGAAGCCTTGGGAACACCAGCCAAAATTTATTATAAAGACGAAGGCGTTTCGCCCGCCGGTAGCCATAAGCCCAATACGGCTATTCCGCAGGCTTGGTATAACAAGCAATTCGGTATCAAGCGATTGACTACCGAAACCGGTGCCGGGCAGTGGGGTTCGGCCTTGTCGTTTGCCTGTTCGGTTATTGGCGGTATTGAATGTAAAGTGTTTATGGTTCGCGTAAGTTTCGACCAAAAGCCTTTCCGTAAAATGATGATGCAAACCTGGGGCGGAACCTGCGTGGCCAGTCCAAGTACCGAGACACAAGCGGGTCGCGATATTTTGGCTAAATATCCAGATACTCCCGGCTCGCTGGGAATTGCTATTTCAGAAGCTGTTGAGGCTGCCGTGACCGACCCCACCGGGCAAACCCGCTATGCACTGGGCTCGGTGCTGAACCACGTCATGCTGCACCAGACCATTATTGGTTTGGAAGCCAAAAAGCAGTTGGCCAAGGTGGGCATTGCCAAACCCGATGTGGTAATTGGCTGCTGTGGCGGCGGTTCCAACTTTGCCGGTTTGTCATTCCCCTTTATTTACGACAAAATTCATGGAGCCGACATTCAGGTGATTGGTGCCGAGCCGTTTAGTTGCCCAACCCTCACCAAAGCGCCTTTCATTTACGACCACGGCGATGTGGCACAAATGACACCTTTGCTGCCAATGCACAGTTTGGGGCACAACTTTATTCCGGCGCCGATCCATGCCGGTGGCTTGCGGTACCACGGCATGGCTCCGCTCGTTAGCGCCGCTTTGCGCGATGGTTTAATGGAAGCACAGGCCATTCACCAAAGCGAGTGTTTTGAAGCCGGGCTGCTGTTTTCGAAAACCGAAGGGATTATTCCGGCACCCGAAACCACCCATGCCATTGCAGCAACCATTCGCGAAGCCAAAAAAGCCAAAGAAGAAGGCAAAGAGAAAGTTATTCTTTTCAATTTCTCCGGACACGGTTTGATGGATTTGGTGGGTTACGACAAGTATATGGCAGGAGCGTTGTCGGACTATGAGTATCCGGAAGACGAAATCAGAGCGAATCTGGAGGCCTTGAAAGGTTATCCGCTACCAAAATAGATTATCAATTGTGTCATTACTAGTTTAATATAGAGTGTTTCAGTTTCGGAGTAGTAGATATTGAAACAAGTATCAGATGACTTTATCAGCCCTTCGTTCGGTATTCCGGTGAAGGGCTTTTTATTGCTCTGGTAGTGGTACATGGGGATACGATTTCTCAAATGGAACGATTTTTTGCCTCATAATATCTTTTTTACAGTACTGAAATGCCTTGATATTTCTTGGGTTTTGTAGAAAAAATCATTTTCAAATTTGCTCTTTTGATGGTAACAAAAAAAACCTCGGCAGGAGAAAAGCAAGATTTTTAGTCACTTTAGATCAAACCCGGCCATCCGGTATTTTTGATTAACTTTGCCGCGAAATATTTTGACTGACAAATGGAATCAACACGACAACAAAAGATAAACCGGCTACTGCAAAAAGAACTGGCCGAAATCTTTCAGAAAGAAAGCCGCACCATGTTCATGGGAAAACTCATCAGTGTAACCGTAGTTCGTGTAACGCCCGACCTGGGCTTGGCCCGCGCTTACCTGAGTATTTTCCCAACCGACGGTATTCGCGAAGTGCTAAAGGAAATCCGTATAGCCAACCCGAAAATCCGCGGATTACTGGGCCGCCGTGTTGGCAAGCAACTGCGTGTTGTTCCCGAGCTGGAATTCTACATCGACGACAGCCTCGACTACATCGAAAACATTGACAATCTCCTGAAATCATAAATTAGTCACAGTCTACGGCGACAGTCGCAGGAAGACCCTACCGTAAACTGAACACTGAGACTGAACACTACGAAAATGCAGTACGACCCGATTAAACGTTCGTTGGGTAAGGTTTTTAACCAAAGCCCTGCTTTAAGAAAATTGTTTTACCGCCTGCTCGATTGCTTATTGCTGCGGGCTTGGCATGTTCGTAAAGAGTTGAAACATTTGCCATTGGCAGCCGATTGCAGCATTCTGGATGCCGGCTCCGGTTTTGGCCAATATACTTATCGCATGAGCCGCCTGTTTCCGAAATCGCAGATTTTAGCGGTTGATGTGAAGGAAGAGCAAATTGCCGATTGCAACCGCTTTTTCGAAGAAATCGGGAAGGCCGATCAGGTTCGTTTTGAAGAGGCCGACCTGACCCGGTTTGTACAGGCCGACCGTTTCAACCTGATTTTGTCGGTTGACGTGATGGAACATATTGAGGAAGATGTGCAGGTATTCCGCAACTTTTACCAATCGCTGAAACCGGGTGGCATTGTGCTCATTTCAACCCCATCGGATCAAGGGGGGTCGGACGTGCATGATCACGACCACGGAGAAGGCGGCGTACATGGTTTTATTGACGAGCACGTACGCGATGGCTACAATATTCGCGAAATTGAGGATAAGTTAAAGTCAGTTGGTTTCTCCGAAGTAGAGGCGCACTACTCGTATGGTTGCCCCGGCAAAATTAGCTGGCGCCTGTCCATGAAATACCCCATCCAGCTGTTGGGTGTCAGCAAGCTGTTTTTCATTTTGTTGCCGTTTTACTACCTGCTTGTTTTTCCGGTGTCGGCTGTGCTGAATTATTTTGATGTAAAAGGACATCACCCCAGCGGAACGGGCTTAATTGTTAAAGCCATTAAGTAAATTGAAACTGGCCCTGCAAATAGCGCGTCGTTACCTGGTTTCAAAAAAATCGGTCAATGTCATCAACCTTATTTCTGCTTTGTCGGTGGTGGGGGTGGCAGTGGGTACGCTCGCGCTCATTGTGGTGCTTTCGGCTTTTAACGGGATTGAAAATTTCATTCACGGGATGCTTTCCAACTTCGATCCGGATTTGAAAGTGACCGTGGTTGAAGGAAAAAGCTTTGCACTTGACAGTCCGGAGGTACAGAAATTGATGCAGATGGACGGTATTGCCTCGTTTGTGCAGGTGGTTGAAGATAACGCGTTGCTGCAATACGACGACCGCCAGAAGTATGGCATTGTAAAAGGGGTTGAAGCAGATTACGCCAGCTTTAGCGGTGTGGATTCGATGATGGTGGATGGCAAATTTATCCTGGATTACGATAATCGCATGTTTACCGTTATCGGGCAGGGGGTAGCGGTTGATTTGGGTGTTGGCCTCAATTTCATCAACCCGATTCATGTGTACTATCCGCGGCGCGAACAGACAATGCGCCCCTTGCTCGATAATGCTTTCAACCACGATGCTTTATTTGCTACCGGTATATTTTCGGTTCAGCAAGAAATTGATGCCCAGTACATTTTAGTTCCCATTCGGTTTGCCCGCGATATTTTTGAACTGGAAGGGCGGGTGACTTCGCTGGAGCTGAAATTGAAACCCGGCGAGAAACTTTCCGAAATCCAGGCGCGGATTAAAAAAGTGCTGGGAACTGCCTATAAAGTGCAGGACCGGTACGAGCAACACGAGTTTTTGTACCGGGTAATGAAGTCTGAGAAATGGACCAGTTTCCTTATTCTGTCATTCATTCTCATTATTGCCTCGTTTAACCTGCTGGGATCGCTCACCATGATTATTCTGGATAAAAAGGACGATGTGTTTATTTTGGAGAGCATGGGGGCCAGTCAATTGCTCATTCGGCGCATTTTTTTGTTCGAGGGTTGGATGATAACCGTTTCGGGCGCGTTTTTTGGCTTAATTGGCGGGGTTGGGCTGGTATGGGCGCAAAGCCGTTTTGAGCTTTTAAAATTGCCCGGAGGCGGGGCATTTGCCATTTCGGCCTACCCGGTGAAACTTGAGCTTATCGATATTGCGGCTACCCTTGCGATTGTACTTGCTATTGGCTTTTTAGCTGCCTGGTACCCGGTGCGCTCAATAAAGCAAAAAAAGGTTTCTGCCTAATCTGTTTCCGTTTCTTTTAAAATAAAAAAATACCCCGAATTTACTTCGGGGTAACTGATTGTATCTGGGTTATTTGGGCTGCTTCATCAAAAATTTAAAATCATCGCCGGCATTCAGCTCCAGCGGTTCCATTCCTTGCCTGAAAATGCGTGCCGAACGGTTTCCTATTAAATCGAGTTTGTCGCTTTCGAGTTTCAGCAAAGTGCCTTCGCGCAAACCAACCACAAAGGTTAGCGGATTGATTTCGATGAACTCGCGAATGCGTTGTTCTCGGGTTTCGCCGGCATGTCCGTCGGGGTTGGCATCCATGTAATGCGGATTTATTTGGAAAGGTATCAAGCCGGTGGTGTTAAAACTGGTTGGGTCGATAATGGGCATATCGTTGGTGGTACGCAGGGTGGGACAGGCAACATTTGAGCCGGCGCTCCATCCAATATAAGGTGTCCCGCTTTGTACCTTGCGGCGGATGGGCATCATCAGGTTTTGGTCGTGCAACATGCGCACCAGTTGCCAGGTATTTCCACCGCCAACCACAATGGCTTCGGCCTGTTCAATTGCTTTTAGCGGGTTCTCAAAATGGTGGATACCTACCACACTGTGCCCAACTCGGGCGAATGCTTCGTTCACTTTGGCCTCGTATTCGTCGAAACTGAAGGTGACAGCGGCAAAAGGAATGAAAAGCGCTTTAACCGGTTTATTACCTAAAAATTTTTGGATATGCGGTATCGGAAATCCCAGGTATTCTTCGCCGGGCATGGTTGAATTACTGCTTAAAAGTAGTTTCATAATGTATTTTTTTCGGTTTTAATTGTTAAAATTTAACCAGCCCCACACCAACCGAGAACGGGTACAAAACCGGTCCTCTGTCGTCTTTAAACAGCGGGTAAAAGTCGTAGGTTGCAAACAGGTTTATCCATCGGTAACCCATGCGTATGGTTCCCGAGAGGCGGGTATCGCGCAGGTAAAAATCGCCGGGGGTTTTCAGTTTCTGGCGCTTACCGTCAATACGGTATTTCACTTTGGTGTGGCTTGCCAGCCGGAGGCTCCCGATAACGCCACCCGAAAAATATAACCGGCGGTTATAATTTCCCATCGGAATCTGAAATTCGAGCAGTAGCGGGAGGGTGAGGTAGGTGGATGAAAACTTCGATTTCTGATTGTCCTCGTAGCTCAGGTGTACCGGTTCAATACCTTGTTCCCCTTTGCGGATACTGGTTGCCGCATCAAGGCGGTACGACTGTAAATCCAGGCCCAGGCCAGTAACCAGGCCAATAAAGTTGCGGTTCCGCTGCAATCGCATCGATACCTGAATGGGGTTAATGCTCAAACTGTTTGATTTCCAAAGACTGGTTTCCAGAAACCCGTCTTCCGAACCGTTGTACATCGAATAGTCGGCCCGGTCAAAATCATTCACTGCCAGAAACACACCTGCCCAGTTCCCTTTAAACCGTTCTTCCCAAAAGTTGAAACCCTGGCTTGGATTCAGGTCGAAGCTTAGTATTTGCAGGGTACTGTCGGCTTGTAAACTATCGGGCTGAAAGGCCGCCGTGTCCTGGTTTTGTGCAAAACTCCCGGCCGAAGTCAGCAAGAAAAGAAATAAAAGCCATCCGTACTTATTCACACGTATTCTGATTTTGGTTTATAATCAGGCTTCGGAGTGCCAATTTTTTAACTAAAAAACAAAGCCGTTCCTACAAATGTAAACATCAATTTTGGTTTTGAAACCATCGTGTCCGGCCAAATTGGATTTTGTAAAAAATAAGGAACCTCATGCTTATTGGAAAATTTTTGCTTCATCCGGGTTTTTGGGATGGGCTACCAATTTGAAAAGTAATGGAAACACCATTATGAATGCCTGCTTCAACCTAAACAATAACTACTTTGCCTGCTGCAACGACTGCTTGGCCTGAAACAATGTCGGGTTTGGGTGAAACAACGTCAGGTTTGACTACTGCAATGCCTGCTCCGAGTATTGCAATGCCTGCTCGACCTGAAACAATGTCAGGTTTGGGTGAAACAATGTCAGGTTCGACTGCTGCAATGCCTGCTTGGGTTGGTGCAACAACCACTTCAACTTAAACAATGCCTGCTTGGGCTGCTGCAACGGCTGTTTGGCTGTTGGTTAAAACGAAAAAAGACCTGCCAACGGCAAGCCTTCTATGTTGATTGTGTGCGAATTGGCGGTTAAAAATTGACCAGTGCAATCCCGATGCTGAAGGGGTACATTTCGGGGCCTTTGTCGTCTTTAAACAGGCTGGAGAAGCTATAGGTGGCGTAAAGCGAGAAGTCGCCGAACCCGATACGGCCAACTGCCGAATATTTAAAGGGGTTGATGTTGAAACTTCCACGATCTTTGTCCTTGGAGCTGTCGTTTTTAATTTTGGTGTGCGAACCCAGGTTGAGGGCGCCAATCATACCGCCGCTCAGGTACATGGTGTTGCGGTTTCCGTTTACCGGGAACTGAAATTCGAGCATGAGCGGAAGGGTGAGGTACGATACCATCAGTTTCGATTTTTTGAAATTGTGTTCTTCAATTGGGAATGGCTCAATAATTCCGGCGCTGGTTTTGTCAATGCCCACCGGATTGTCGAATTTGTAATTGTTCCATTGGAAACCCAGTCCCGAAACCAGGCCAATGCGGTGCTCTTTCAACGCAACGTTAAATTCCAGCACATTGATGTTCACTTCGAGCGAAGCGGCTTGTTTCAGTTCCATAAACTCATCGGGCACACCTTCCGGCATTACATAATTGGTTAGTTGGTAAAGACTGTAATCGGTTCCGTACAACCCGTTTACACCCAGCTCAAAACCAGCCCAGTGCCCGTTAAAGGGTTTGCGGGTGTTGCGCCATTGGCTGCGGGTCAGGCTGTCTTTCCGGAAAACATTCACATAGGTGCGACCGTCGCCTTCAATAATTTCGACACTTTTACGTCCAATCCGGATAATGGTAGTATCGCTGTGGTATTTATCCTGAATGTTGATTTGATCGTTGAGCAAACTCACCTCGGTTTGGCCGGTTTTTTCGTTTACGGTTACAATGTTTTTCCTGATTATTTTCACCGTGGTGGTATCCTGCGCCCGAGTTGAAACGGCCAGTACTGCGAGTAGCGCGAGTAAAATTATTTTTTTCATAACGTGATTTTAAGCTTTTTTTTTGAATCGTACTTAGTTGATTAGCCCTATGACGGGTTGCCTGCTGGCTTTGTTACAAGCCTAACGGTTTTTATTGATTGGGATGGAAAAAGCGAGCAGGCGACTTTCAAACCGGATTTGTCCGGGGCGGCCGTTTTCGGCTCGCTCCACTTCTAGCCGGTCGTTACTCAGGTTTTGGGCAACGGTGAGCCCTGCGTTGGACAGGTTGGCCAGGGTAAAGTTTTCGCCTTTGGGTGCCGATACCAGCTTGTGCGCCAGGTATTGTTCAACCGACAGGGTTTGCTGCACCGGTTCGGCTGCAACCGGTGCAGCAATTTCCATCCGTACTTTTTGCGGGTTGAAACCTGCAATTGCAACAGGTTGCAATAGTGGCCGGATTTTGTCGGGAGCAGGTTCGCGTTGGGGCAATTGGTTGATTGTGTTTTCTTCGGGTGTTTGGTTATTATTTGCTTTAGCCCGAAGCTGATGGGTTTGGGCTTGGTTTTTTACAACTTGGTTTGTTGGTTTTTGCGCGGTAGTTTGTTCCGGATTTTCGGCGTTTGCCGTCAATCCGGGTAATTGTTTTTTGTTTGTTGGGTTTTGTTCTGGCATTGGGGCCGCTGTTTGTTGTTGTGCCAGCGGTTGTTCGGGTTCCAACACCTTGTTTCGGGGCAAAACAGCCCAAAGGCCTGCAAACAATAACAAAACCGCAGCTGCCTGCACCCAGCGCAGGTAAACCGTACGCCGGTTTTTTCGTTGCAATTTTTCTTTATCGGGAAAAACAACTGCGAGGTTGGGCTGCAATTTGGTTTTTGCCAGTAATTGCATTGTTTTCAGCAGCTCATCGTTTTCGGCAAGTTCGGTTTCAAAAGCAGCCTTTTCCTTGTCCTGCAAATCGCCTTCAAAATAAGCCACTGCCCTGTAATCGGCGGGTTCGGCTTGTGGGGTAGTTGGTTTAAACAGGCTGTTTTTATCAGGAAAGGTCAGTTTTTCGGGTTGAAGTTTTATCGTGGAAACGGTTTTTACTTCTTCAGCCAAATCGGGATTGGCAGACAGAAAATCCAACAAATCATTTATCAACTCATCGGGCAGGGTGCCGTCAATGTAGTCAATAAAAAAGCTTTCGTAATTTGACCTGTCAATGTTCATTTCTTTCAAACTAATACGTCCATTTTACCAATGTAATTTTTCAAAAATACACGTGCCCGGTAAATGTAAACTTTCACCTGGGCTTCGGTAAGTGTTGTTATATCAGCTATTTCTTTGTACGAATAGCCTTCGTAGTCGCGCAGCAGTAATACCGAGCGCTGGTCGTTTGGCAGCAGCAGAATGGCCTTGTTCAGCACTTCGTACACATCCGAATATTGCTCCAGATGAACGTCTTCGGAGCGTACTTCGTCAACCATATTCAGGCGCTTGTCTTTACGCACAAGATCGATAAGGCGGTGATAAGCTGTGGTATACAGGTAAGCTTTCAGCTTTTCGGGCGATACCTGGTCGCGGTGCATCCAAAGTTTTTCGAAGCTGTCCTGAACAATATCGCGCGCTTTTTCGTGGTCGCGTATATTTTTCAAAACAAATCGAAAAATTCCGTCGGCATATTGTTTTACGACCGTGTTAAACTGGTCAGCTGTCATGAGGTTTTCTGTGCGTTTTCCCTCGTAGGACGACTGAAGGCTTATTTTGTTACAGTTAAAAGTTGGTTTAAGCTTCTTTTTTCGCCCGAAAGTTCGATGGCTTTTAGTAGGGTGTTGTCAATTTCCTGGATGATAGGGAAGAAGCCTTTGTCGCCAATGGTGTTTCTGGCAATGTAGGCCATCAGTTGGGTTTCAATAATTTTTCCCGAAACCCGCAGGCCTTCGTTGCTTCGTGCTACCCCTTTCTTTTCGGCAAAAGCAACAAATTGCTCCAGAATTTTTTGTGCCCGAAGGTAGCTAACCAGCTCGGTTGCCGATGTTTTGGTTTTCAGTTGGTTGCGGGAGCGATCGGTAAAATCGAGGGCAAAATTGTACACCAGGGCTTGCTGGGCAATTTTGGAGTAGTAGTCGGAATAGCCGGTAGTATCGAGCGGGACAAAATAGTCGGGCATAATGCCGCCGCCGCCATAAACGGTGCGCCCACCTTTGGTTTGGTAGCGCAGGGTATCGGCAAAGTGAATGCTGTCGGCTTCCTGGAATTCGCCGTGTACGGCCCGGTTCATAATATCGTGGTAGTATTCGCCCACGCCTTCTTCGTATGGTTTTTGGATGCTGCGGCCGCTGGGTGTGTAATAGCGGGCCACGGTAAGGCGCAGGGCCGAGCCGTCGGTAAACGGTATTTGCTCCTGTACCAGTCCCTTGCCAAAGGAGCGGCGGCCAACAATAACGGCTTTGTCGTTATCCTGCATGGCGCCTGCAAAAATTTCGCTGGCCGATGCCGAATATTCGTCAATCAATACAAATACGCGCTTGTCAGTCCAGCGGGCTTTTCCGGTGGCATTATAGGTTTTGCGCGGCTGCGAATGTCCTTCGGTGTATACAATTAGGTCGCCTTGTTGCAGGAATTCGTTTACCATTTTAACCACAGCCATCAGGTAACCGCAGGGGTTTCAGCGCAGGTCGATAATGAGCTGCCGGGCTCCCTGGTTATTCAGTTCGTCGGTTTGCTGCATAAATTCGGCATAGGTTTTTTCGGCAAAGCGGCTCACTTTTACGTAGCCGGTGCTGTCGTTTATCATATAACTTACATCAACACTAATCAGGGGGATGTCGCCACGGGTAATATCAAACTGCATCACGTCGTTAATGCCTTTACGCTTGATACCCACATTTACTTTAGTGCCTTTTTCGCCGCGGAGCAGTTTCAGAACAGTTTCGTTTTTTACGCCGTTTCCGGCAATCAGCGAATCGTTTACTTGCACAATCCGGTCGCCGGGCAAAATACCCAGTTTCGACGAAGGCCCGCCCGAAATGACATCGACCACCTGTACGGTATCGTTGTGAATGGTAAACTGAACGCCAATACCACCAAAGTTGCCTTGCATTTCTTCGGTTACTTCCTGCATATCGCTTGTTGGGATGTATGTCGAGTGCGGGTCGAGGTTTTTAAGCAGTACCGGAATGGCTTCTTCTTCCAGTTTATCGGTGTTCACCGAGTCGACATAGGCATTTTTTATCAGGTCGATAATGGTACTGAGTTTGTCGGGCTGAGGACTGGCAAAGTTTGCGGTGCTAAAGTTTGATGATTTGTATTTTAGGTGGTTACCTAGAAAAATACCAATAATTACCGACACGGCAATCAGTAGGGGAAGTAAGATTGTTGTCCGTTTATTCATGTTCTTTCGTAATCTGTATTATTCGTCAATATTCACTTGTATGACTTCAATTTCGGCCCTTTTCAGCAGGTCAATACCATCTTCGAGACGGTAATTGTCGTAAAAAACAACTCGTTTAATACCGGCCTGAATAATGAGTTTGGAGCATTCGAGACAGGGGGACGAAGTGACGTAAAGGGTTGCCCCGTCGCTGCTATTGCCCGATTTGGCTACTTTGGTAATGGCATTGGCTTCGGCATGTAACACGTAAGGTTTGGTTTTGAAGTTGTCGTCTTCGCAATTATTCTCGAACCCGGAAGGGGTTCCGTTGTAGCCGTCCGAAATAATCATTTTATCTTTAACAAGGATGGCGCCTACTTGGCGGCGTTTGCAATAGGAGTTTTGCGCCCAAATAGCGGCCATTTTCAGGTACCGCTTGTCTAGTTGATATTGTTTGCTGTCCATGAGTGTTTTCAGAATTTTCCAAAAGTAATCATTGCCCGGTTTTTTGTGCTATAAACAGGAACGAAAAACGTCCGGCTCAATTCTGAACCGGACGTTTTTGAATGTTGAAGGTGAAAAAACCTAGGTGTGCATAAATTTTTCGACCAGGTTAATCAGGTCTTTCGAACGGATGGGCTTAGCCAAATAATCGTCGCAGCCGGCTTCCAGGGCTTTGTCTCGGTCTTCCGACATCGCAAAGGCTGTTTGTGCAATAATCGGTACTTTGGGGTTTAGTTCCTTTATTATCCGGGTGGCTTCATAGCCATTCATTTCGGGCATTTGCAAATCCATTAATATCAGGTTTACATTTTGATGCTGTTTATACAGCTCAACAACCTCATGGCCATTTTTTGCCCAAACGATTTCGGTATCCCCCTTACCTAACACAGCATTCAGGTACAGAAAGTTTGACTCTACATCTTCGGCAATCAATATTTTCATAGGGCAGCAGTTATCGCAGCGGTTTATTTTTAACGTAAATAACAAATATACGGCATCTCATATTGAAATGCTATATCCCGGGGCGTGGATTCGGGCAAACGGAGTACTTTGTTTAGTTGTTGTTGTGAACAAATGTACTGGCAAGATAATTTTTCGCTATCAATTTGGTATAGCCTATACCAAACTGGTCAGATGGTACGACAGGGTAGAGAAATCCGGGTTTAAGTCATTTGGCACGGTTTCAAACTCAATCCAGGCACACTATCAGAACATCCTCAACTACTTCGTTAACCGCAGTACAAATGCTTCAGCGGAATCTTTCAACGCTAAGATTAAAGCGTTTCGAGCTGCTTTCCGTGGAGTCAGAAGTGTAACTTTTTTTCTGTTTCGCTTAGCCAATATTTATGCCTAAAAAATCAACCTCCCCAACTTTTCCGCTTGACCCCCGACTGACCCTATAAAAAACAATAATGGGAGTTACTCGGTATGAATAGCTCCCATTCACTTTTGCTGCTCAAAGCAACATCCATGTCAGGCTACTGTTATTGAAGCCGGCTTTGGTTGAATGGTTTCCCAATCTTCCGAGCCCTGACCCGTTAAAATTTACCAGCTAAGGTAAACCCATCCGGACGTTTGTTCGGTACATAGGTGCACCTTCCCAAACGAAGTCCTCGCAGGTTTCCGGAGCGTGAAGTCTTTCGATTTCAGTCATCCCCATCGGCAAGCTTCCAGTTTTCAACTTTCAGCCTACAACTTTTCGTCCGGTGTCTCCACCGTTGATAAGCCCCTGTTTGGTCAAAACTAAAATGAACGCTTGGCGACTTTTGTTCTGATTACATCCTTCGCGAATTACTCCGCTTTTTCTGTAAACCTCGGCTCGTTTAAACGGCGAATCTTTCGATTCGTTCGACTTGGTTCCGGCTTAACTAAAAGCTTTCCCTTTGTCCTCATCTATCGGAGCAGCTTTTTATCGCTTACCTGATATGATAAAGATACAATACAAAAGTTACTCAAATCAAGTATTTTGAGGGTTTTAAATGAACCATGTTTGCACCAAGGATATAAACAATTGTTAATAACTGCTGTGTGCCGCTTTTGGTGCGTATTTGGAAGCCTATTTTATTGGTTTTTGCAAGAGGTTATTAACAATTTTCGCCCTTTAAAAACGGCAAAAAGAAGAGGCTGCATTGATAAAACGCAGCCTCAGGGTATTTTTTTAGCGAAAAAAGCTATTTTTTTTCTTCAGCTTTATCAGTAAACCAGCTTAGCGGATACGACGATGGCCGCTCGATTGGCAAACCGTAGAGCCGATCCATAACCAACGATGACAATACTCCCATTGCCCGCGATACACCAAACAATACCGTGTAGAATGAATACTCTTTGATTCCGTAGTGGTAGAGCAGGGCTCCGGAATAAGCATCAACATTGGGCCACGGATTACTGATTTTTCCAACCGAACCTAATATTGGCGGAATAACTTCGTACAGGTTATTCACCAGGTTTATCAGTTTGTCATCTTTAATGTATTTGTCTGCGAATTCTTTTTGGGCCGTAAAGCGTGGGTCGGTAACCCGCAAAACAGCATGTCCATACCCGGGAACTACCCGTCCGGCCATCAAGGTTTTGTGTACATAGCCTTCTAGTTGCTCTTTAGTCGGTTCGTCTGTCCGCAGGTCGTCAATCATTTCGAAAATCCAGTTAATAACATCCTGGTTTGCATAACCGTGCAAAGGACCGGCCAGACCGAGCATACCTGCACCCAATGCGTAATACGGATTGCTGAGTGCAGAACCAACCAGGTGCGTTGCATGGGCCGAAACGTTTCCTCCTTCGTGGTCGGCGTGAATGACCATGTACAGGCGCATCAGTTTTTTAACTTCATCAGAGCCATGTCCCATCATGTGGGCAAGGTTCCCAGCCCAATCCAGGCGTGGATCTGGATCGATGTGCTTATCTTTAAAATAAACGCGACGATAAATGTAGGCTGCAATACGAGGTAAACGCGCAATGAGGTTCATTACATCGTCGTACATAAAGTCCCAATAGAACTTGCGGTGAATGCCGGAGCGGTAAGCTTTCTGAAATACAGATTCGGTGGCCATGGCTACTATTGCAGCGCTAAACATGGTCATCGGACGCGCTGTTTTCGGCATGGCATCAATCACGTCAAAAACGTGCTGTGGTACGTGTGCCCGGGTTGACAAGTCTTTGGACAGGTTGGCAACATCTTCCTGTTCGGGTATTTCGCCCAGTAACATTAAATACAACAGACCTTCGGGAAGCGGTTCGCCGTCCGGTGCCAGGCGCGGAAGTTTTTGGCGAAGCTCAGGAATTGAAAAACCGCGGAAACGGATACCTTCGTTGGCGTCGAGCTTTGAAGTTTCGGTTAAAAGCGCAGGAATACCCTTCATCCCGGTTAAAACCTGGCCGATGGTCACGTTACCAAGCACTTTATCACCGTGTTCCGATTTTAGTTTTTGGTACTCAGCAATGTGCTTGCTGGAGGTTTCGTAAAACCTATTCTTAATATATTCCATGTCTAATTAATTTGATTGATTTTTAGATTCTTAGTGCATGTTGCGTATAATTTCTTCACTAAACTCAGCGGTTGACAATAAGGTTGCCCCTTCCATCATGGCATGAAGGTCGGAAGTAACCCGTCGTTTGGCAAAGGTATGTTCCATCGCATCCAAAATATATTCGGCAGCTTCGGTCCAACCCATGTAATCCAGCATCATAACGCCCGAAAGGATTAGCGAGCTTGGGTTCGCTTTACCAGTTCCGGCAATGTTTGGTGCGGTTCCGTGCGTAGCTTCAAAAATGGCATAACCACTGTTGTAGTTAATGTTGGCTCCCGGTGAAATACCGATACCGCCAACCATTGCTGCTAACTGATCCGATACGTAATCGCCGTTTAAGTTTAGTGTTGCAATCACCGAATAGTCGAACGGGTGCAACAGGCTTTCCTGCAAAAAGGCATCTGTAATCACATCTTTCACAATGACTTTGCCGACGTTCTTTGCATCGTCGAATGCCTTTTTTGCGTCAAGTTGCCCTTTTTCTTTTTCGATTTGCTGGTATTGGCGCCAGGTAAAAACCTCAGCAGCAAATTCACGTTCAGCTAAATCGTACCCGTAGTTTTTAAATGCTCCCTCGGTAAACTTCATGATATTACCTTTGTGCACGAGTGTTACCGATGGTAGTTTCCGTTCGACGGCGTATTCAATGGCCGCGCGGACAAGCCGTTCCGAACCTTCTTTGGAAACCGGTTTTACACCAAACGAAGACGATTCGGGAAAACGAATCTGGGTTTTAATACCCATTTCGGTTTGAAGAAAACCGAGAAATTTCTTCGTCTTTTCTTCACCGGCCATAAATTCGATTCCTGCATAAATGTCTTCGGTGTTTTCGCGGAAGATATGCATATCAACCAGTTCCGGGTAGCGGATAGGCGAGGGGACGCCTTTGAACCACCTCACCGGGCGCAGGCAAACATACAAATCGAGGGTTTGGCGCAGTGCTACGTTGAGTGAGCGCATTCCACCTCCAACGGGGGTTTCCAGAGGGCCTTTAATACCAACCAGGTATTTTTTGAAGGCTTCCAGTGTTTCGTCGGGGAGGTGGGTCGCTGTTTGTTCAAAAGCTTTTTTACCGGCCAGAACTTCCTTCCATACGATTTTGCGTTTACCGTTGTACGCTTTTTCAACCGCCGCATCAATCACCTTTTGGCTCGGTGTGGTAATGTCTTTACCTATGCCATCGCCTTCAATGTAGGGGATAACCGGGCAGTCGGGCACTGTCAGCTTATCGTTTTTTCGAGTAATCAGTTCTTCCATATTAATTGGACGAAAGTTTTGCTTTTAAATTAGCATCAATGGCACTCAGGAAATCTTCCGTTGTCAGGTAGTGCTCCGGCTTCAGATCTTTTTCATGAACGATCATGGCTAAATCTTTGGTCATTTTTCCACTCTCAACTGTTTCAATACAAACTTCTTCCAACGCTTTAGCAAAGTTAACGAGTGCACCGTTGCCATCGAGTTTGCCCCGGAAAGCCAAACCGCGTGTCCATGCAAAAATAGAGGCAATGGGGTTGGTCGAAGTTGGTTTGCCTTGCTGGTGTTGGCGGTAGTGGCGTGTAACAGTACCGTGGGCAGCTTCGGCTTCCATTGTTTTGCCGTCGGGCGTTATCAGGGTTGAAGTCATCAAACCTAGCGAACCAAATCCCTGTGCAACTGTATCTGACTGAACGTCGCCATCGTAGTTTTTACAAGCCCACACGAAGCCACCTTCCCATTTCATGGCGGCGGCAACCATGTCGTCGATTAAGCGGTGCTCGTAGGTAATGCCGGCGGTTTCAAATTTTGTTTTAAACTCCGCATCAAATACTTGCTGAAACAGGTCCTTGAAACGGCCGTCGTATTTTTTCAGAATGGTGTTTTTGGTCGACAGGTACAGTGGCCAACCTTTGTCGAGCGCCTGGTTCATACAGGCCCGTGCAAATCCGATAATCGATTCGTCGGTGTTGTACATAGCCATCGCAACGCCATCGTCTTTAAAATCGTACACGTCATACGATTGTGCTTCGCCGCCGTCTGCGGGCGTGAACGTAATTGTAAGTTTACCGGGGCCTTTGGTCACAAAGTCGGTGGCACGGTACTGGTCGCCAAAGGCATGACGGCCGATGCAGATTGGTTTTTTCCATCCGGGAACCAACCGCGGTATATTACTAATAATAATGGGTTCGCGGAATACGGTACCATCCAGTATGTTACGGATGGTGCCGTTGGGCGATTTCCACATTTTTTTCAAACCAAACTCTTTTACACGGGCTTCGTCGGGTGTAATGGTGGCACATTTAATCCCAACGCCGTATTTTTTTATGGCATTGGCAGCATCAATAGTCACCTGGTCGTCGGTTGCATCGCGGTTTTCCATTCCCAAATCGTAATATTTAATATCAACGTCGAGGTAAGGGAAAATCAATTTTTCTTTGATGAATGACCAAATAACCCGGGTCATTTCGTCTCCGTCCAGTTCAACAACCGGATTCGCAACTTTAATTTTACTCATTTTGCGGGTGCGTTTATACGTTAATTTATTGGGTTACCTGTTTTGTCCGGCAATCAGGTTCAGCGCCGAGCCTGCTTTAAACCATTCTATTTGTTGTTCGTTGTAGCTGTGGTTCAGTTTGATGGACTCTTTTGAACCATTGGCATGTATCAGTTCAACCGTCAATGGCTTGCCGGGAGCAAATTCAACTAAATCGCGGAAATTAAACTGGTCGTCTTCCTGAATTTTGGCGTAATCTGCTTCGTTGGCAAAAGTCAATGCCAGCATACCTTGTTTTTTCAGGTTGGTTTCGTGGATACGGGCAAACGATTTCACAAGAACTGCTTTTACACCCAAGTGACGTGGTTCCATGGCGGCGTGCTCGCGCGATGAACCTTCGCCGTAGTTGTGGTCGCCAACAACAACTGTTGGTATGCCGGCCGCTTTGTAGGCGCGCTGCACTTTCGGCACTTCATCGTATTGACCCGTCAATTCATTTTTAACCTTGTTGGTTTCGCCGTTGAAAGCATTCACAGCGCCAATCAGCATGTTGTTTGAAATATTATCGAGATGGCCGCGGAAACGCAACCAAGGACCAGCCATCGAAATATGGTCGGTAGTGCATTTTCCTTCCGCTTTAATCAGCAGTTGGGCACCAGTGATGTTTTTGCCATCCCAGGGGAGGAATGCAGTTAATAGTTCAAGTCGTTTTGAGTCGGGCGCAACAGTAACGTTTACTTTCGAACCATCGGCAGCAGGTGCCTGGTAACCCGGATCGTCAACAGCAAAGCCTTTTTTCGGAAGTTCTTCACCGGTTGGTGGATCTAGTTTTACCGCTTTACCTTCTTCGTTTACGAGTGTGTCTTTCAGTGGGTTGAAGCTCAAGTCGCCGGCAATAGCCAAGGCTGTTACCAACTCGGGAGAACCAACAAAGGCATAGGTATTCGGGTTGCCATCGGCGCGTTTCGAGAAGTTTCGGTTGAAGGAATGGACAATGGTGTTTTTCTCGCCTTTGTCGGCGCCAGGGCGGTTCCACTGACCGATGCAGGGACCGCAGGCATTGGCGAAGACATTGGCGCCAATTTTATCGAAAATATCAATAAAACCATCACGCTCAATGGTGTAACGAACTTGTTCCGAGCCCGGAGTAATGGTAAACTGGGCTTTGGTTTTCAATTTTTTATCAACAGCCTGTTGGGCCAGCGATGCTGCCCGCGAAATATCTTCGTACGACGAGTTGGTACACGAACCAATCAGCCCGACTTCAACCTTCGTTGGCCAACCATTTGCCTTGGCTTCTTCGGCCATTTTCGAAATAGGTGTGGCTCGGTCGGGGGTGAAGGGGCCATTCAGATAGGGTTCCAGTTCATCTAAATTAATTTCAATAAGTTGGTCGAAATATTTTTCGGGGTTTGCATAAACTTCGGGGTCGGCCGTCAGGTGCTCGGCAATAATATCGGCCATATCGGCAACTTGCGCGCGGCCGGTTGCTTTTAGGTAGCGGGCCATTGAGGCATCGTAACCAAAGGTTGACGTGGTGGCGCCAATTTCGGCACCCATGTTACAAATAGTTCCTTTCCCGGTGGCCGAAAGCGATTGAGCGCCTTCGCCAAAATATTCAACAATACAGCCGGTTCCTCCTTTTACAGTCAGTAAACCAGCTACTTTCAATATAATGTCCTTCGGGGCAGTCCAGCCATTCAGCTTACCCGTCAGTTTTATACCAATCAGTTTCGGGAACTTCAACTCCCAAGCCATTCCAGCCATAACGTCAACCGCATCGGCACCGCCAACACCAATGGCAATCATTCCCAAACCACCGGCATTTACGGTGTGTGAATCGGTGCCAATCATCATTCCGCCGGGGAACGCGTAGTTTTCGAGTACCACCTGGTGAATGATACCAGCGCCCGGTTTCCAGAACCCGATTCCGTATTTGTTCGATACCGATTCGAGAAATGCAAATACTTCTTTATTGTTGTCGAGGGCAAACTTGAGGTCGGTTACGCCATCAATGCTCGCCTGAATCAGGTGGTCGCAATGTACGGTTGATGGAACAGCAGTTTTGGCTTTTCCGGCGTTCATAAACTGAAGTAATGCCATTTGCGCGGTAGCATCTTGCATGGCCACGCGGTCGGGAGCAAAGTCTACATAATCGACACCCCGTTTGAAGTTTTCAACTTTTTCCGGCTCGTATAAGTGAGCGTACAAAATCTTCTCGGATAAAGTGAGCGGTCTTTTTAATACTTCTCTGGCCAAAGCTATACGGGGGCCAAAATTCCCGTAGGTTTTTTTGATTAAATCAAGATCAAACATATGTGTGGTTTTTAAAACAGTTTCATTCGTGTAAGAATCACCTTTCTAAACAAAATCGGGCATTAAAGGTTGCTTTCAAAGGCATTAATATATCAAAAAAAACCTGAATAATCCGAACCTTTTTCTTGTTCAGCCCGATATTTTTTCGGTACAACAGGTTGGCGTGTACTCTGTTTTTATAGATTTGCCTTATTTCTGGACAAATGTTTATAATGATGATGTGTTTAGGTTGACTAAGCATTTCTTAACAGCGCTTTCGCGAATAGCATCAATTACAGCCATATTGGCAATTGCGTCGGTGAGGGGAGTTGGCACGGGCTGCTTGTTTAAAACGGAATGGGCAAAAGCATCGGCTTGCAGGCTGTACTGATCGGCTGCATCGAACCAAATCTCGCGGTTTTCAGTTTTTGTAAGTAGACTTACTCTTGTTTTCTCAAGCGGGGGCGCGTTTACCGGGATGTCGATAACCAATTGCCCATCGGTGCCAAAAATGTGCAGGCGCTGAAACGGTACCAATTGGGTTGAGCACGTAAATGTTGCTGTTTTGCCGTTGCTAAAATGGAGGATTCCCGAAGTTAAACGGTCAGTTCCCATCACCGGGTCAAGCTCCATGATCCCAAAAACAGAACGGGGCTCTTCATGATATATAAAGCGTGGAAACGAAATACAATAGCAGCCAATATCCATGAGTGCACCGCCACCGATTTCGGGATTGTTACGAATGTTATTGGGGTCGGTGTTGTAATAGGAGAAAAAGCATTGCATCGTTTTAACCGTGCCAATTGCTCCGCTGGCAATGAGCTCTTTTACTTTTTGCCACTGCGGATGAAAGCGGTACATAAAGGCTTCCATCACTTTCAGTTGCGGATACTTTGCAGCTTCAGCAGCTAGAAATTCAGCTTCTTGCTTTGATAAACCGATTGGTTTTTCGCACAAAACATGCTTTCCGGCAGCCAAACTTTTCAACGTCCATTCTACATGCAGGTGATTGGGCAATGGGTTGTAAATGGCATCGACATCCGGGTCGGACAATAGCTCGTTGTAGGAACCGTACGCTTTTTCAATGGCCAATTCGCCCGCTACTTTTACTGCCTGATCGATGTTTCGCGAGCAAATGGCGGTTACCCGGCCCAAGCTGCTTTTTTGAATAGCCGGAACCACTTTTTGAACACCAATTTTAGAGGTACTTAAAATTCCCCAACGTATCAATTCAGCCATAGTTAACTGGTTTTTTATTGTTACTGATGAGATTGCTCTGGTTTTTTGCGAATCTTCAATTCCTCGGGAAAAAGGGTTTTTGTGTAAAATTGCCCCGATTATTTGTCACCCGAAAGCTAAAGATAGCAAAATGGCCGCCACAATGGCCGCCATTCAGGTTAATTTTGGATAAAATGGTTATTCAACTTTAACGGTTATGATGGTATCAATTTTTTGTCGTTTGTTAAGCGGAAGATTAACAAGTGTCCCGAATTCGGTATGCTTAAATTTTACGCTCGTGTTATCGTCAAAATAAACCATCGATTTTATTTTTCTGCCGAAATCGGGGAGTAGCAGGTTTTCGTCATTCAAATTCAGTATGTGCAGGTAAACCGTGTTTCCCTTTTGGGTAGTCGATCCCCAATTGCTTGGTTTTACCGGTCCTTTTCGCGTGCCGTAAATAGCGTCCCCGTATTTGTCAATCCATTTTCCGATAATCATCAGCGTATCAATATTTTCGGGTTGAATTTTGCCATTCGGCATGGGGCCGGTATTGAGCAGAAAGTTAGCACCGTAACCGGCAGCTTTCACCATGGTTTGAATGAGCTGTTTGCTTGTTTTATAGGAATGATCTTTGATGTTGAAGCCCCAGCTTCCGTTCATGGTTTCGCACATTTCGATCGGTAGTTCGGATATGCTGCTGGTTTGGTTGAACCCCATCGTGTTCTCGCCTGGAAGATCGCGCTCAAACATTTGGAAATCTTCGCCTTCGTATGGCGTACGGTGGTGATTGCTCCCAATCAGCACTCCCGGTTGAAGACGGTGAATCAGCTCATACGTTTCATGCAAACGCCAGTCGGCATCCGGCTTATCCCACATGCCATCAAACCAAATTCCGCCAACTTCGCCATAATTGGTCAATAACTCGGTCAGCTGGGTATTCATGTAGTCAATGTATTTGTTCCAGTTACCGCTTTCGGGGCGGCCGGTAAAGCCTTTACCTGTGTTGCCCCGCGGAAAATAATCGGGATGGTGCCAGTCCAATTGCGAGTGATAAAAAAACAATTTAACTCCTTGCTTATCACATTCGGCTTTTAGCATTTTCAGAATATCTTTTCCATAGGGCGATGAGTCAACAATGTCATAATTACTTATTTTAGAGTCGAATATCGCAAAGCCATCGTGGTGTTTACTGGTAATCGTGATGTATTTTATTCCGGCTTTTTTAGCCGTAGATACCCATTCGGCAGGGTCGAAAGCCGTTGGATTAAAGAACCCGGCCAGCTTTTCGTATTGCTTGACCGGAATTTGCTTGCTGTTCATGATCCACTCGGCAACACCATAATCGCCGCCGCCAGCCATTTCGGAATAAACGCCCCAGTGAATAAAAAGCCCGAACTTGGCATCCTGAAACCATTCGCGGTTGGCCTGATTTTCAGGCGATGGCTGATAATTTTTCTGTGCAAACAAAAAATGAAAGCCCAACAGCAGGGCAGAGGTTAGAATAAGTTGTTTCATCGGTTAACAGATTAACTTGGTTAGACGGCTCAAGTTAACTGAAAAAAGGCAGATAAATAAAAAAAAACGAATGATGACAATCGGATTTGGCGTATAGCTACGTCCTACTCGGGCTTTCGGAAAAAAGCAAAATGCACCGAACCGTAATTCCGAAGTTCAACAAACTCGGACCTACCCGAGAAATCGTAGTTTTTAGAATGTTCGAGAATGAATAAACCACCCGGTTTAAGCAGGTTGCCATTCAATACCAAATTGGGAACTTGCGCGAATTGTTTGAGGTCGTAAGGCGGGTCGGCAAAAACCAGGTCGAAACGTTGGTCTGTTTTTGTGCCATACACAAAGGCATTGGCTTTGATGGCGCGAATGCTTTTTTCGCCCAGTTTTTCAATGGTTTCCTGAATGAAACGGTGATGCTGGAAATTGACTTCGACCGAGGTAATGTCGGTACAGCCGCGCGATGCAAATTCAAACGAAATGCTTCCCGTTCCTGAAAATAAATCGAGTACACGAATTGCTTCAAAATCAATTTGGTTCTGAAGAATATTGAACAGGCTCTCCTTGGCCATATCGGTTGTGGGACGGGCACGAAAACTTTTGCCGGGATTGAACAACCGTCCCCTGTATTTTCCACCAACTATACGCATACAAAACTATTGAAAAGGGTTACAAAGCGGGCATCGGGCAGTTTATCAAATAGGTAGCTGAAGTGTATGCCACGCGGGTTGGCAGCAATTTCAACCTGGTTAAAATATTGCTTGAGCCGGTGATAAATAGTTGCGTGTTTATTGACCTGCCCATCCAGAATAAGGTGTTCGGGGTCGTATCCGAACTGCTTTACAACTCCCAAAATGTAATAAAGCTGATCGTTTTCGGTATCGTACGGAAAACTGTTGAAGAAACAAACTCCCGCCTCGTTCAACGCAATAAGTACGATATGTTTTTTATGAATGGTTATTTTTAATGTGTTATGTGAGCGGACAAATTCGGGACAAACAACTCTCGTTTCATTCATTAACTCGGTACCCGGGTGTTTCTGCTGAAGGAATTCCAGAATCAACTGAGGGGTATCAAAAACTATCCACTGCGAAAAGACAGGAATAGCCGTGCTTTGAGCCACGAATCCAGAGCGGGGTGTTAGTGTTGTTTGAAGGTACCGATCCAGTTGATTAGCCTGATAATACGAGTAGGGGATCAGGCAGCTTCGTCCGGGGGCCGACAGTAAAATGCGGTTTTTTTTATACGGAAGTTCCAATAATTCCGATTCTTCGTAGATGGTTTTTAAGCGCTTGAGCAAAAAATCGGGTTCGGCTTCGTACAGTTCCTGGTGGAACAAATAAACCACCTTGTTCTGAACTGTGTCCAGAATAGAAAAAGAAAATCCATCCAGACTAAGCTGGATGGACAGACAATATTCTAATGTAAAGTTTAAATCGAAAGTTTCGTCAACCAGCGATATTCGTTGCATAAGCTACGATTATTCCCAGTTACCGGCGTTGTTGTTGGCTTCTTCCAACGAACCAACTTTTAAACCAGGATACTTACTGTTTGTACGGGCACGGTCGTTCAGGTTGATGAGCAACTGTTTATCCAAACCTTTGAGAATTGTGTTGTTGTGCGCTTTTGCTTCGAACACCGGAACACGGATACCCGACCCTGTTTCCAAAATTGTTGCACCCAGATGGAATGTAGCTACCGTGTCGGCAACCGGAACATATTGCAGGGTGTTGGCATCAAATGATTTTCCGAAGAGTGTATCCAGTACACTTACACGAACGGTATCGCGGATGATTTTACCTTTTTTAATTGCTGTTTCTTCGTTCCAGCCAGCTTCAATCATACTGTCGGTAAGCATACCTATTTTGCGAACCAACGGCAGTTTTCCGGTTTTTACAAAATTAATCAGTGTATCGAAGCTTCCGGTAAATTGTCCGTGAACATCTTTGTATGCTAGTTCTGCTTTTCTAATTTCTTTCAACCGGTCTACAACCAAACCATAACGTTCTTGCTTGACTTTTTCAAAATCGATTGGAGTCTGAACACTATTGTAAATCAAATATCCAAGAACGATTGCGGCTACGATAAGTACAATCTGAATTACTGTCTTCATTATTGCGTATTTAAGATTAGTTTTTGTTTGTTTGCAAATTTATAAAAAAAATTAAATTACAATCGGGCGATTCCTTTAATTTAGCCACGATGCTAAAAAAACACCTACATCAGAAATTGCTCGAAAATTTAGGGTTTCCGCCAACCCAGAGCCAGGATGAACTGGCTGCAAAATTGGCTGGTTTCATCAGCTCCGAAAATCAGGAACGGGCATTTTTACTGAAGGGCTATGCCGGTACCGGAAAAACCAGTATGGTGAATGCCGTGGTGAAAACCTTGACAGACTTTAAGATTCAAACAGTGTTAATGGCCCCAACCGGGCGGGCGGCAAAAGTGCTTTCGACCTACACTGGCAAAAGTGCTTTAACTGTTCACAAGCGCATTTACCGTCAGCAAAGCTCGGCGGATGGTATGGGGCGTTTCGTTTTGGACAAAAACCTCTATAAAAATTGCTTTTTTCTGGTGGACGAGGCCTCTATGATTTCGAATAGTGCTGGCGATGCGTCGGTTTTTGGCTCGGGGCGCTTGCTCGACGATTTGTACGAGTATGTGTATTCGGGGCAAAATTGCCGGTTGGTTCTGATTGGCGATACGGCGCAGCTGCCACCTGTTGGCATGGAACTGAGCCCCGCACTGGATGCTGCCGAACTGGGACTGTACGGGCTTGATATTGACGAAGTAGAACTGACCGATGTGGTGAGACAGCAACAGGACTCGGGGATATTGCACAATGCAACCATGCTTCGCGAATTGATTGGCGAAGGCGATTTTTATGGCGATTATTTTCCCATCGAATTGGACGGTTTTTCCGACATCAGGCGAATAGGTGGGGCCGATTTAATTGAAACGATCGCCAAATGCTACGATACTTATGGCGAACAGCAAACTATGGTGATTACCCGCTCGAACAAACGAGCCAATAAATTCAACCAGGGGATTCGCTCGTCAATTTTGTACAAAGAAGCCGAAATTACGGTGGGCGATTTGCTGATGGTGGTAAAAAACAACTACTTCTGGATGGCCGACGATGAGCGGCTCGATTTTATTGCCAACGGCGATATTGTTGAAGTAAAGTCGATCCGGAAATACGAGTCATTGTATGGGTTTCGCTTTGCCAACGTCAGCCTTCGTTTTATTGATTACGACAATTTGGAAATTGATTGCAAAATTTTTCTGGATACTTTAACCATTGAGTCGGCCAGTTTTTCGAGCGACGATAATATGAAGCTGTTCCAGGCTGTTGCCGAAGATTATGCCGACATCAGAAGCAAGAAAAAGCGTTGGGAAAAAATAAAAGAAAACCCGCATTTTAACGCGTTGCAGGTGAAGTTTGCTTATGCTGTTACCTGCCACAAAGCGCAAGGTGGCCAGTGGGATGCAGTGTTTATCGACCAAGGCTATTTGGTGGAGGACATGTTGAACCAGGAGTTTTTGCGTTGGTTGTACACCGCTTTTACACGGCCGGTAAAGGAGCTCTACCTGGTTAATTTCAATAAAGAGTTTTTCGGGGAATAAAGGGCTTGGGCTTTAATCAGCCTGCTTTTTAAAAATATCTTCCATCCGTTTGGGCCGAATCGTGTCCTGCCAGT
Source organism: Mangrovibacterium sp. (assembly GCA_047972415.1). Classification (GTDB taxonomy): domain Bacteria; phylum Bacteroidota; class Bacteroidia; order Bacteroidales; family Prolixibacteraceae; genus Mangrovibacterium. Next base: position 46,358 of record JBKEAN010000056.1, on the reverse strand, counting down.
TAAAACCCGGCATCAGACTCTCCTTTTCGTCTACATCGGCAATGGGAACCAATTCTCCGTCGGGGGTGGTGCGAAAGGTAATTTTCTTCACTTTACTGTCTTCGAGACGTATTTCAATGGTGCTGGACTGCGCTTTATTCAGTCCTATCAGCCCTTCGTCGTCAGCTGCGTAATACATCGACTGGCCGTTCCCGTCCACATCAATCCGGTACAAGTCGTTCCGTTTAATGTAACCTTTCATATTCCGTCCTTTTATTTGGTTGAAACGGACTGAATCTTCCTGGGCAATAATGAAGGCGTCGCGAACCATGTTGAACTCGTGGCTGATAGAATCAATCACCATCATTTCCATATACTGGGCCGACATTTGGTTCGCCTCCGACCAAATTACCGGTTGGTGGTGCATGCACATGGTTGAGTCTTTGGTGAAATAAACCAACGAGTCGCACTTTCCCTGCAAGTCGGCCCGATAGAATTTTACGGCGTAATAAGCTTTTAATATTTTTTCGTTGGAAATACTATCGGGAACGGTGCGCAATGTATCGGCATGTAAAAAAAGCGTATCCTTGGGTGAATACATCATTACCAGCGCCGAATCGGTTACTTGCGATGTTTTTTCCAGGTCATTGTAAATTACATGGTTTCCTTTCACAATCACTTTGTTTTTGATGTCGTGAATGGACGCATTGCCTTTGGCCAGCCCTTCGCCGGTTTTTTTGTTGTAAAAAATTGATTCGGCAGTCATATCCTGTCCATTGGTTTTTATAACCGGATACTTATACAATTCGGCATAACCAGTTTTTGTATTGTAAAAGCCAGTGGTGGCGTACAGGGTATCTTTTTCGTCGTAAATAGTGGTAGGGCCAACAATTGATGTCACTCCGGTTTTGGGTTCGTAAACCAAGGTGTCCGACAGCATTTTGTACGAATCGGTGGTTACATCAACTTCGGTTTTAAAAAAAGCCTTTTCAATTTGGGTATAATATTCGCCGATTTTGCTGTAAAGGGTGTTCGTACTGTCTTGTACCGTACCGTAGTCGTCGTAGTAACCAATGCCGCGGTTCATGTCGTAGTTCAGGGTGTCGGTTGTAAGGGTAACGCTTTTGTTCACCAGTTTAACATCGCCTTCGGCATAGGCCCATTTAGTATCGCCGTTGTAACGAACGAATTTGGCGTACAGGTTAAGCGTGTCAGCCTTCAGAATACGAACGTGCCCGAAGGCGTCAACCTGGTTTGTACCAATGTAAGAGTAGGCGCTGTCGCACCACATGCGAATATCGTTATGGTCGATAATAACGTCGCCCAGCAAACGGTTGGCATTCTTTACAATCGTTTGGTTGTTCCTCATGGTTTCGGCCTGTATAATATCAACCCGGGCTTTGTTTTGGGCCAGCAAACCAAGAGGCAGGGCGATAATGAAAAACAAGAGGATATTGAATTTTTGACCGAAACCAAACATGTTCGAAAGAGATTACAGCAGTTTGTCGATGAGCTGATCGACTGAAATGTTTTCAGCTTCAGCTTTGTAGTTTTTAATGATACGGTGGCGAAGAATATTTTTGGCAACTGCCTGAACATCTTCAATGTCGGGCGAGTATTTACCCGAAACCGCGGCGTGGGTTTTGGCACCTAAAATCAGGTACTGCGAAGCACGCGGGCCAGCTCCCCATTTCAGGTATTTGTTGGCCAGTTCGTCGGCCAGTTCGGTTCCGGGACGGGTTTTGGCCGCCAGTTTTACAGCATAGCGCAATACATTGTCGTTTACCGGAATTTTCAGTATCAAATCCTGAAAAAGGCGGATTTCATCGGCCGAAATAATTGTAACCAGTTTGTCTTGTACCTCTGAGGTGGTGTTTCGTACAATGGTTAATTCATCTTCAAATTTCGGATAATCAAGCCATATCGAAAACATAAAACGGTCGAGCTGGGCTTCAGGAAGGGGATAAGTCCCTTCCTGTTCAATGGGGTTTTGCGTGGCCAGTACAAAAAAAGGTTTGTCCAGTTCAAATCGCTGTCCGGCAGCGGTTACCGCCCGTTCCTGCATGGCTTCCAGCAGGGCTGCCTGCGTTTTTGGCGGTGTTCGGTTAATCTCGTCGGCCAAAATAATGTTGGCAAACAATGGCCCCGGCACGAATTTAAATTCGCGATCGCGGTTCAATATCTCTGTCCCTATAATATCGGAGGGCATCAAGTCGGGCGTAAACTGAATACGGCTGTATTTGAGGTTGAAGACCTCAGAGATGGTATTCACCAACAAGGTTTTGGCCAGTCCCGGAACGCCGATAAGCAGGCAGTGCCCACGGCTGAACATCGAAATCAGTACCTGTTTAACAATTTCGTCCTGCCCGTAAATGCGCTTTTTAACTTCATTGTGCAGTAACTGCATTTTTGCATTCAGGGTATCAACTGCTTCAACCTCGTTTTTGAAGTTAACCATGCCGATTTATTTTATCCAGTTTTGATATTTGAAATTACAGTTTACGTAACTGTTGTCGATACGGATATAGGTTTTCGACTGACGTTCTGCAATCCATTTTTCAAGTGCTTCGTCCTGCTTTTTTTGCAGGTAGAAGTCGGCCAGTTGCTGGTAGTCATCCTGCAGGTTGGCACGGTGTTCCTTGGAACGTTTCAGCAAACTAACGGTTTTGTAAACCATGCGTTGTTTATCGTCGATAGTGCGGAATGGCTCCGAAATTTCGTTTTCGTTCATTTTTGCCAGCACCTTGCTCACTTCCGGATCCAGTTCTTCCATGCTCCATTTGGACGACATGGTGTAAGGGTTGATGGCAATACCTCCTGCATTACGCGAGCTTTTGTCCGACGAATAGCGCATAGCAGCTTCATCAAAGCTGATAACTTTGCGGCGGATTAATGAGGTGAGGCTGTCCATGCGGGTTTTGGCATCTTCGAGCGCTTGGGTCGATGGTTTCGGAATTTGTATGATGTGGCGGGTGTTTACTTGCTCGCCACGTCGGTCGACCAATTGGATGACATGGTACCCAAAATCGCTTTTCACCACGTTCGAAACGCGGTCGCCACGCAGGTTGAAAGCTACAGCTGCATAGGCAGGGTCGAGCTGGGCGCGGCCCATGTAGCCCAATTCGCCTCCGTTGGGGGCCGAACCGTCTTCGGAATACAGAACGGCGAGGGTGGCAAAGCTTTCGCCGTCTTCAATTCGTTTTTTGAAATCGCGCAAACGGGCTTTGATGCGGTTTTCTTCTTCAACCGAAATTGGGGGAATAACGGTAATTTGGGCGTATTCAACCTGGGGTTGAATTAGCGGCAAATCGTCGGTTTTTGCACTCCGTACTTGGTAGCGGACTTCGGCTGGTGTAATACCAACGCCATCGATTATTTTTTGCCGCATCTGGTTGGTCATCAGTTGGTTTTTGATAACTTCCTGCAAACTGGCTTTAATTTCGACAATGGGTTTTTTGAAATAAGCTTCGACTGCCCGTTCCGAACCGAGGTTTTTAACGAAGTATTGCATCCGTTGGTCGAGCTGTTGGTTAATTTGGCTGTCGGTTACCGTGATGGTGGTATCCAATTCGGCTTCGGCCAACAACAATTTTTCAATCAGGAAGTCTTCCAGTATTTCGCATTTCATATCCCCGTCGGTGGTGATTCCCTGAGCCTGATTATTCATGAACATTTCTTCGACGTCGGATTTCATGATAATATTGCTACCCACAACTGCGACAATTTCGTCAACCATTTTGTCTTGAGCATAAGCCGTATAACCGCCTGCCAGACAAAATACGAGTGCAGCAGCAACTACTTTTCTGAGCATATCTTTCAATCTTATTTTTGGTTAAATAGTTCAAACTTTTTCGAGGCAACAGCTTCCTTGTAGATGTCGGCCTCAATTTTTTTCAGAAACTGGATTTTGCGTTCGTTCAACAGGATATTCCGGATTTCTTCCGAAACGAATTCCACCGGCGCGTAATCTCCTTTATTTCTGAAATCGCGGATACAAATAAAGTAATAATAATCTGTATCGCTACTTTCTATAATCTTGTTTCTTCTTAAAAATTGTTCATCGATGTTAATTTCATCCGGAATTTGCTGGGTAATTTGTTCGCTGCTCACCCATTTATCGCCAAAGCGGTCGAATACTTTGGCGTATTGAAGCCCGTACTCGTTCAGCTGGTTCATATTCTGGTCGTCCTGGTCGTTGGCATAACGGCGGAGCTGCCCGGCATTGGCTACTTCCAGAGGGATTTTCAAGTACAATGCTTTTAAAATGCTTGTTTGGAGCTGGTAACGCGATTGGTTGTTATGATAATATTCCGTGATTTCGGATTCGGTGACGATGGTATCCATTTTTTGGGCCATCAGTTCTTTCTTATAACGATAGGTAATGAGTGAATTGCGGTATTCTTCAATCTCCCGCTCCACATTTTTTTGATCGTCGCTCAGGTTTTGTTCGGCATTCAGAATCAGTAATTCGTTCTGTACCCATCTTCTCACAAAATCGTCGACCCAAACAGTGCTATCGGGGCCATGCAGGTTTTGGGGGACAATTTTTCGCAAGTCTTCCAGGTACAGGTAGTGTTCGGCCACTTTTGCCACGGGGGTTTTGTCTTCGGCACCCCGTTGACAGCCGACTGCCAGAAGTATTCCGGCAAGGTAAAACAAAAATCGTTTGCTCATTTTACTGTTTCAATTGTTTGTAACGCTTTTCTGGCGGTTTTTACCGGGTATTTACGGCGCAGTTGTTTTATCCATTGCTCCTCCAGAAAATTCTGATAAGCAGCCATGTATAGTCCCTGAGCTTCGTCGGTAGTTTTTGCTGACGGCGCAAGTAGGTTTCCCCGAACAAAATCGAGTCCATCCGCAAAATCAGCCGGTTTCGGGCCGTCCCAAACCAGGTAGTCAACCAACTCGTTGTTGTTGCGGGCAAAGATACCGTTTTGAATGAAAGCTCCGTTTGGAAAAGTGAGATTTACTAAATCTTCCAGCTCGGCCTGCGAAATTTTGTCGTCGGTAGCAAAAACCTGATCAATGTAGTCGTAAACAGCCTGGTTTTTGCAGCGGATAAGCCAGCCGTCAAATCGTGGCCCCCACTTAAAAAGCCCTTTATTCTTCAGGCAAAATGCTTCAAAATCAGCACTGTCGAGGTGGGTTTTGTTCCAAATTTTTTCTTTGGTTAAATTGAAAAGCAATGTTGCGTCGTGGAATTCTTTCAATAGGTTTTCGTTGGTAAAACCGGTGGATTGAACCAGTTGGTCGCGGTATTGGGCAAATTCTTTCCGAAACGATTCGGTCGTGTCCATCCCGAGGGATTCGGCTTCCATCACCTTCAATTTATAATTAATAAAAAGCTGAAGGTACTCCTCGGGCGTTTTCTTTAGCGAATCGGCTGAAAGGTTTTGATTATTCTTCCGGTACAAGTATTCAAATTCGTCAACAGTGATGGGCGTACCGCCAATGGTCAGCAAAGTCCTCCCGGTTGGTTGGGCCACAGCCGCAAAAGGCAAGGCCAGCAAAAGCAGCCAAATGATACGAATGTTCATTTTTTGTTGAAGGCCGATTTTCAAAAGCGAGAGCTGTAATTGGGCGATTCGCGGGTGATGGTTACATCGTGCGGATGGCTTTCGGCCACGCCGTTGGCTGTGATACGGGTGAATTTGGCCTGTTTCAGCGCAGTGAGGTCTGGAGCCCCGCAATAACCCATTCCCGCACGAAGCCCGCCAATAAGCTGGTACAGTACCTCGTAAAGTGAGCCTTTGTAGGGCACACGGGCAGCGATTCCTTCGGGAACCAGTTTTTTGTCGTCCTCCAATTCCTGAAAATAGCGATCTTTCGACCCGGCCTGCATGGCTTCAACCGAGCCCATGCCGCGATAGGTTTTAAATTTTCGGCCCTGGAAAATGATGGTTTCACCCGGCGATTCGTCAACCCCGGCAAACAACGAACCAGCCATGACAGAACTGGCACCGGCGGCCAGTGCTTTTACCATATCGCCCGAGTAGCGGATGCCGCCATCGGCGATGATAGGGATTTTGCTGTGGCGAAGTGCTTTGGCAACCTCGTAAATAGCCGATAGTTGAGGGATTCCCACGCCGGCAACAATGCGGGTAGTGCAAATGGAGCCAGGGCCGATACCTACTTTTACCGCGTCGGCCCCGGCCAGGATTAAATCGGTAGCTGCTTCGCCGGTTGCAATGTTGCCGGCTACAAAATCCATTTCGGGGTATTTGTTTTTGGCGCGCCGAAGCGTATCCAGTACGCTTTTCGAGTGTCCGTGGGCGGTATCAATCACTATGGCATCAACCTGCGCTTTTACCAGTTCGTCAATGCGCGGGCCACTGTCGCTGCCAATACCAACGGCTGCGGCAACCCGTAAGCGCCCTTTGGTGTCTTTACAGGCCAGCGGCTTATCTTTGGCTTTGGTAATGTCTTTGTAAGTTACCAATCCAATCAGTTTATTGTCTTTATCGATTACCGGGAGCTTTTCAATTTTGTATTTCTGAAGGATTTCGGCCGCCCGCATCAAATCGGTCGATTCGGTGGTGTAAACCAGGTTCTGAGAAGTCATTACTTCTGAAATCGATCGGTTCAGGTCGGTTTCGAAGCGCAGATCGCGGTTGGTGACAATACCTACCAAATGCCGGTCGTGGTCGACCACCGGAATACCGCCGATTTTGAAATTGGCCATCAGTTCGATGGCGTCGCCTACCAGTTTTTCTTTTTCAATGGTGACCGGGTCGTAAATCATTCCGTTTTCGGCTCTTTTTACCGTAATTATTTGCCGGACCTGCTCATCAATACTCATGTTTTTGTGGATAACACCGATACCACCTTCGCGGGCAATGGCAATGGCCATGGGGGCTTCGGTAACCGTGTCCATGGCAGCGCTAACAACCGGCGTATTCAGTTTAATGTTTTGGGTGAACCAGGATCCGAGGCTGACATCGCGCGGCAAAACTTCCGAATAGGCGGGTATCAATAAAACATCGTCGAATGTCAATCCTTCAGAAACGACTTTATCGGCAAAAAATGGCATGATACTGAATTTTTATGTTCTTGCTCAAAACTACTAAAAAAAAGCCGATGTTACATGCCCCAAACCGGAAGCGAATGAAACAATGCCGGTAGATTTGCAGGGCTGGCTTGGTCTCATCAGTATAATCGGGTGTGGTAGTAAATAACTTATCGGTTTTGATCAGGAACAATGGATATTGCGGTACTTTTGCAAATCAAAATCACTTGTTATTTTTGGAATTGATACTTTAACCCGGACCGTTGAGCAAATACAAAGCCATTTTGCAGCAATTTTGGGGCTATTCGCAGTTTCGCCCTTTGCAGGAAGAAATCATTGAATCGGTTTCTTCGGGAAAAGATACGCTTGGCTTGATGCCAACGGGAGGGGGAAAATCGATTACCTTTCAGGTTGCTGCATTGGCAAAACCAGGGCTTTGTTTGGTGGTTACCCCGCTTATTTCGCTCATGAAGGATCAGGTTGAAAACCTCCAACGCAAGGGAATCCGTGCGCTTGCCATCCATTCGGGGATGTCGGCACAGGAAGTAAAACTGACATTTGACAGCGCTGCATGGGGCGAGTATAAATTTTTGTACCTGTCGCCCGAGAGGGTGGGGACAGAGCGTTTTCGCGAACGTCTTACTCAAATGCAAATTAACCTGATTGCGGTTGACGAAGCACATTGTATTTCGCAATGGGGCTACGATTTTAGGCCTTCGTACCTGCGTATCCGTGAGTTACGCGATTTGTTACCCGACATTCCTGTTCTGGCGCTGACTGCCACGGCAACACCTAAAGTTGTGAAGGATATTCAAACTCAACTTCGGTTTAAACGCGAAAATGTGTTGCAAAAGAGCTTCTTTCGCGGCAACCTGGCTTATTTGGTACGCGAGCGTGAAGACAAAATGCAGTATTTGTTGCAGTCGGTGCAGCGGGCCAAAGGGACAGGTATTGTTTATGTCCGCAGCCGGAAACAAACCCGCGAGATTGTTGAATATCTGCAGCAAAACCAAATTTCGGCCGACTACTACCACGCCGGGCTCACGGCGTTGAGCCGCTCGAAGAAACAGGAGGATTGGAAAAGCGGCAAAACCCGCATTGTTGTGGCTACCAATGCCTTTGGAATGGGGATTGATAAACCCGATGTGCGCTTTGTAATCCACATGGGGCCACCCGATTCGCCCGAGGCGTATTTTCAGGAAGCCGGCAGGGCAGGGCGCGACGAGAAAAAAGCCTTTGCCGTTTTACTGGCAGCCAAGTCGGATAAACTGGCCTTGAAAAAGCAGGTTGAAAAAGCGTTTCCGCCCGAAGATGTTATCCGGCGTGTTTACCAGGCTTTGGGCAATTATCTTCAGCTGGCTATTGGGTATGGGAAGGATCAGCTATTTGATTTCAGCATTGGCGATTTTGCAGGGAAGTACAAGCTGCAAATCCAAACCATTTTAAGTTGCCTCAAAATTTTACAGCGTGAAGGTTATCTGGAATTGACAGAAGAACTGGACAATCCTACGCGGATTCATTTTATGGTTGGGCGCGACGACTTGTACAAGTTTCAAGTGGCTAATGCCAATTTCGACGGCTTTATAAAATTGCTGCTGCGCTCGTATTCGGCCCTATTTACAAACTACGTGGGAATTGACGAAGAATTGCTTGCAAAACGTGCGAATATCCCGGTTGATACGGTATTGCGCTTTTTAAGCTTGTTGGGAAGCCAGCATATTATTCATTATATCCCCCGCAAAAAAACGCCATTTCTCGTTTACACCAAGGAGCGGGTAGAGCCGGAACGACTGAAAATTTCGAAAGAAAATTACGACGACCGTAAAAGGGATTACGAGGAGCGGATTAATGCGATGCTCGAATATTCGTTTGGTAAGTTGAAATGCCGTAGCCAGCTTCTTTTGGAATATTTTGGCGAAAAAAGCCCGGTACGCTGTGGTAAATGCGACATCTGTATGGAACAAAACCAACTTGGAATGAGCCAGTTTGCGTTGGACAAAACATCCGAACAACTGAGAGAGCTGCTGGCCGAACCTTGCTTGTTTGAAGAGCTGATTTTTAAACTGGATAAAAATGAAGACGAACTGATTGAAGTGATTCGCTGGCTGATTGATAACGGCAAAATTACACACCGCATCGACAACAAACTGGAGTGGGTAAATTGAGACTATAGTACTTTTTGCCTTCAAACTAAACAAAATGGAAGCCTTACGAGTTGTGTTTATATGGTTCTACCGAAGTTCAAAATTTACTTGTTCCATAATCCTGTAATCAAACCGGCCTGATGCAACCTGAAATACTTCACCATTACCAAAATTATTGACCGAAAAGCCGAATGTTCCTGAGATTACCATTGATTGCATTGCTTTTCCATCTGCGTTTATAATTGAATCGATTGGGCTAATGTGTCTGAAATAAATTTGTCCAACACCTTTTTTGTTGTAGTTTGGCGATTCGAAGTTCTGAATATAGTAAGCAGTGTTTTCAATGCCGTCCAGTTGTATTTTTTGTCCTGCTAGTGTGGTTAAATCTTTAAAATCGGAGATGCCGAGACCAGACAAATGAAATTCGATGGAAGCAGCTTTTTCGGCTATGCTACCATTAAACCGCAAAACAAGACTGTCGTTTTGCTGCCAAACTTCAAAACAGGGTTTATCTTTGGTATAGGGCTGAACCATTGGAAGCACCATCAATGTAACTTTAGACTCCCAAATGCTATCGTCCATATATGCCCCGGCAACATTGTTGCCCTCTTCGGTGTATTTGGGCAACCTTGGGTCTATGGGGTCGGGCACAAAGGTGTGCTCACAGGCTATCAAACAAAAACATGCAAGTATTGCAAGGAGACTATTGTTTATAAAAGCGTATTTTTTCATTGTATAAATTTATTTTAACTCCCATTGAAAAGGACAGGTTTTTCATATCATGCAATTCTCGGGTAAAATTTCCCAATTCGTCTATTTCGTAATAGTCGAGCATGGGTAACAGGCCATAAACACACATGGCGTAACAACTTACCCGTTTGTTGTTAAAAAAACTTACGCCCAATGCCAGTCCGGTATCGAAATGATTGTAGGTTTCGCTGCTCTGCTTAATATTGGTGAACGATAAGGCACTTAGTTCGGCTCCTGCCTGTAGGGCAAACTGGTCTGAGAATGAGTAGTTAAGTAAAACAGGAAAAGTCCAGTACCAGAATCTTGAGTCGTAGTTCTCTCCGAAATCCTGTCGGTAGCCTTTTCTGTAAAGTTCCACACCGTTGATAATGGAAATGTTCTGAAAGTTCTGAAACGGGTAGTATTGAAAATGAAAGCCGGAATGATAACCCCAAATAGGCTTTTTGTTTTCGAGTGTTATCTGGCTTCGCACGGTTGATAGATTTACCCCTGAAACTATTGCTACCTGTGCACCGGCTTTTGCGTTGCTAATAATTAGCAAAACGAAGACTAGGGCAGTCAGATATATAATTCTGAAATGGTTCATTTGTTCTATTTTAATCGATTCCTACATTTATTGGCCTTGCTACCTGTATTGAGTGTGCCGATTCAAGCTTTGGATAATCACCTATATAAACATCTGTTAAATTTTCAGGATTATACTAACACTTAGTAATAAGAAGATTTTTTTCATGATTGATATGTGTTTTGTTTAGTACTAATTATAGGATGCCTTGTTTGTAGTTTGGTTGCGTGATGATATCGTAAAGCAACTAAAAGCGGATATACAGCATCTTGTGTATAAATTCTAACTTATCAGAGAATGAAACTCTTTAAGCTTTTACTTAGAGGCTGTTTAGATTTATAATATTTGCAATCAAAGCACTTTTTATTAGTTTGTTAGTCGATTTATTCTGCTGTCTTAATGGTTTCCAGGTCATTAAAAACACATGAAACACTATCAGACCAACCTTGCCGATAGCCAATGGATGCTATTGCACCGTAGGGTTCACCCAAGCGGAAGTTTTATCAAAATTGGTAAAATTTCCGCTTTTTTGTTTTTCTAAAACCCGGGCAGTTTGGGGATTGGCTCGAAAAACGAATTTATCTGGGTAGTTCGATAATTGTCTAATTTCCGATGATAATAATTCTTTTCGGAAACGGTAATTTTTGAATTACTCGCTTTTCATTCACCTCGTATTGAACATTGGAAATTGGTATCGAACGAGTAGCGATTACCTAATAATTGACCTGAGTTCGTTTTGGGTCACCTCGCTGCCCGATAGCTCACTCGTTCAGTGCAATTACATTCGTTATCGACCCCGTTTTTTTCCTTTTTGAGTAGGGATTTGTGAATCTATCACAAACAAAATCTATATTTACCATATGCCCACAATAAAAGATAAAAAGATGCGAAATAAGGAAGTAACTATTTGTGCGTGTATATCCCGTTCTTTTATCGACAAAAGGCATGTCGCCTTGCTGGCTGCGGAGTTCCGCAAGAACGACTATCATGTAAATATTGTCGGCGATTTATGCGAAATGGTTATGACCCAATCGCCTGAACTGGCTGGAATAGCGAATACAAACATTTTGGCCTGCTACCCCAGGACCATTCAGTCGCAAATGGATTGGCTTGGATTGAAGGCGGAAAATATAGGTGATATCCGGAATAACGACCTTTCTGCTGTGCTTGCTCAATTCAATCTTTGCCCTTCAGCAACAAACGAAAGTGAAACACCCCAAGCCGTAAATGAAGAAATAAACGCGCTGCCCGCATCGCCCGGAGCCGATGCCTGGTACCCGCTGCTGGACAAAAGCAGATGCACGAACTGCGGCAAGTGCCACGATTTTTGTTTGTTCGGTGTATATACGCTTGAGAACAAAGAGGTAAAAGTAGTTCAACCTCAAAACTGCAAAAACAACTGTCCGGCTTGTGCGCGTGTATGTCCAAGTAAGGCGATTATTTTTCCGAAATATGCCAAATCTCCTATTAACGGGGGAACAACCGATGAAGAAGAGTTTGACCCCGAGTCGCTGGACAAAATGTACCAGGAACGCTTACGATACAGGCTTCGCCAACGGCGCGAGGGGATTTCGTTGCTAAAAACTACAACTAAATGAAGCTGAAAGATTATACGGCAACGGCAACGGCTGCACTTCGTGTTCCGGTAGAATGCTCTCCAAAGGTAGTCTGGAAGTTCATGTACAATTTTGGCTGGCGTAACCTTAAAAATATTAACCGCTTCGAAAAAAGGCAGGCTCGCGGTGAAGACTTTTTTCCAGCTTTCATCATGATCTCCGTTAACGAAAGCTGTAACCTGTCGTGCAGCGGCTGTTGGGTAACAACAAGCGGAAAACAAATGTTAAGTCCGCAGCAAATAGACGGGATTATATCGCAGGGCAAAAGTAAAGGATCCTACTTTTTCGGCATTTTGGGAGGCGAACCGCTTCTTTACAAAGGCCTTCTCGAAATTATGGTGAAGCATTCGGACTGCTACTTTCAGCTTTTTACCAATGGCACACTGATTACCGAAAGCCTGGCCATGCAATTTAAGAAAATGGGCAATGTTACACCGCTAATCAGCATAGAAGGTTTAAAAAACGAAAGCGACTCCCGCCGTGGACGCAACGATGTGTTCGAAAAAACACTGGCTGGCGTGCGGGCATGTAAAAAGGCGAAGCTGATAATCGGTGCAGCAGCCAGCATTTGTAAAAGTAATTTTCAGGATCTGGTGAATCGGGAACACCTTGAACGATTGGCAAATGAAGGCGTTCATTACTTTTGGTATTACATTTACCGTCCGGTTGGTCCGAACCCGAACCCTGCAAATGCGCTTGATGAAACCGAGATTTTGGCCTTACGTCGTTTTATTGTAGAACAACGAAAAAATGCGCCTTTGTTGCTTATCGATACTTACTGGGACGACAAAGGCAACGCCATTTGCCCGGCGGCAACGGGCATGAGCCATCACATAGCGCCAAGCGGTGCCGTCGAGTTTTGTCCGCCCATCCAACTGGCCAGGGAAATTATTGACGGGGAAGCTTCTAATTTGGTCGATATTTTCAAACAATCAGACTTCCTCGCCCAGTTCCGAAAAATGACAGCTGCAAATTCACGTGGTTGTATCATCATGGAAGATCCGGAAAGGTTGGTTCAATTTTTAGAGAAATACAAGGCAAAAGATACAAGCTCGAGGCAAACTGTTTTGCAGGAATATTTAAAAATGCAACCCGTTGCCGGACATAACCTGGAGGGACAGGAAATACCGGAAGAAAACCCGCTTTACCGGATAATGAAAAAGAAATATTTCTTCGGATTTGGTGCATACGGATAATCGATGTGATATGACAAGTACAACACTGAAATATAAGGTTCCGGAGACCTTGGCTCAACGGACCAGGCTGCGAAAATCAATTGATGTATTTGCTGCAGAAAAACAACTTAATCCACCTTTAAGTATGGTTCAGTTACAGGAAATGGCTGACCAGCTTTGTCAGGTACATGAATTGGATCGGGCAATGAAAGGCTGGGTTATGGTTGAATTGAACAACCGGGCATGGCGCGATACCGTTGCTGCCATTCCTTTTGAAAAGCGGATTCTGCTGTTGCCCAAATGCCTGAGCAATGCAACGAAATGTAAAGCCGATGTTGACGAGCTGGGCTTGTTATGCAACCTTTGTTCCAACTGCACAATACCAGAGTTGCAGGAAAAAGCTGAAAGCCTGGGGATGATGAGCTTGGTTGCCGAGGGTTTTACGTCGGTTATCAGCCTGATTGAAAATAAAGTAGTTGATACGGTAATTGGGGTGAGCTGTTTGCACTCGCTGGAAAAAGCTTTTCCGCTCCTGATTAACCATGCGGTTCCGGGTTTGGCCATCCCACTTAATGGCGACGGATGTCAGGACACGACCGCAGATATGGCTTATGTGAATCAGCTGATGAACCTTCGTTCCGAAGAAAAAAGCAATATGCTGGATTACGACCGGCTCAAACACACTATCCAACAATGGTTCTCACCCGAGAATATAGAAAATGTACTGTCACCGCTGGTCGATCCCACTTCGCTTATTGTCCGCGAATGGCTGGCAAACGACGGAAAGCGCTGGCGCCCATATCTACTGGCTGCAAGCTATCTCGCGCTCACCGGAAAAACAGCGATCCCGAAAGAAATTCAATTGGCAGCTATCGCCATTGAGTGTTTTCACAAAGCATCATTGGTGCACGACGACATTGAGGACGAAGATGACATCCGCTACGGAAAGGAAACCGTGAATGCACGTCATGGCATACCAATGGCCATTAATGTAGGCGATATGTATTTGGGAGAAGGCTACCGCCTGTTGGCGCAATGCGAAAATACCGAGGCACTGAAAGTTGCCAGCGATGCCCACATTGCGCTTTGTAAAGGGCAAGGCATGGAACTCGCATGGAGCAACCGGCCCGAAAAATTCGATATGGATTTTGTTTTGGACATTTTCTGCAACAAAACCGTTCCCGCGTTTGATGCATCGCTGATGATAGGCGCGATTTATGCCGGCAACGACCTACGCCTGCGCAAGCAACTCAATAGCTACTCCAAAGCTTTGGGCATTGCTTATCAGTTACAGGACGATATTGAGGACTTCGAAACCGACGCGCCGTTGAGCATTCGCCCGTCGGCCGTTCTTGCCACCATGTTTCAACTAAAACCAGAAACCGCTTTTATTCATTCGGTACTTTTTACTACCGACCTGAAAGCCTTTCTGAACAGTAATGACAACAAAAAAATATTGGAAAAAGCAATTCAACTGGTGCAGCAAATGGTTGAACAATACCGCCGTGAAGCCCTTCTTGCACTGGAGGACATTCAAAATATTGAACTTAAACGGCTCCTGTTCCGGGTAAGCAAAAAAATATTGAAGTAAGTATGACAAAGCCTATTTCCATACGATTGCTGAATACACTGAAAAAGGGAGTCGGAAGCCTTTCGGACGAGGCCATGCTGCAAGTGAAAAACTATGTCCAATCGCAAATAAACGCGAAGAGTGTTTTCGCCAACAGGGGAGGAATGCCCGACCTTTACTATACCGCATTTGGATGGATGCTGTGCTACGTTTTAAAAATTAAACTAAACCCGGAGCGAATGAGAACTTACCTCGACGGAATTGATGCCGACGGTCTCGATCTTATTCATTACGCCGCTTACCAACGTTGCAAGGTGCTGGCTTACCTTTCGAAGTACGGGGAGCTTCTAACCGGAATTAGCTCATTCAAACCCAAAAAAATAAAGGCTATCCGCGATTTTGCTGCGATTCCGCACAACGATCCGGATTCACCCTATTCGCAGTTTATTTGGGTTTCGTTACTGGAAGATACCGGCCATAAGCTTACAGATAAAAAAGAACGTATCGCTAAGTTGAATGAATACCGGTTGGAATCGGGTGGGTACCGAAATATGCCCGAAGGCCTTGGTGCAACAACCAATGCCACCGTGGCAGCTTTAGCTGTTCGCGGACAACTCGGAGGGTACAAAACCAACCAGGATGTCGTTTTTCTGAAGGAATTGCAACAACCCAGCGGTGGTTTTTGCGCTGCCGGAGCAACTCCGGTCCCCGATTTGCTATCAACAGCAACAGCACTTTTTATGCTGGAGTGCTACAAGGGGAAACCAAAGTTTAACCCAGCTGACTTTTTAGAAGCGCATTGGTTGCCTTCGGGCGGTTTTTGCCCAACGCTCGTTGACGAAAGCAGCGACGTGGAATATACGTTTTACGGTTTGCTTGCACTGGGCACCCTCGTTTAATCAGAATCAGAATCGAATGAAAACGGTACAGGAGCAACAAATAGATGAAATGATAACCGCTTTGCAGGTTAAACTGGCTGCAAAAAAGAACCCGGCCACCCGCACCTGGGAAAGCAGGCTTTCGTCGAGTGCAATCTCTACGGCGGTTTCTGTTTTTGCACTTTATTTGGCCGATCCTGTAAAGTACAAAGTACACATTGAGCTTGGGCAACAGTGGCTGTTTCAAACCATGTTGGCCGACGGAACCTGGGGCGATAGCCCCGAGAGCCCTCCGAATATGACGGCAACCCTGCTGTGTTATGCAAGCCTTCATGCAAGTGGCCGCCCCTCTGAAAAAACCACTGGCTACCTCGCGAAAACATTCGGAGGAACCAGCGATCCGCATATAATCAGCGGGGTTCTCAACTACTACGGAAAAGATTTAACTTTCTCTGCACCAATACTGGTCATGTGTGCCTTGTCGGGGCTAATCCATACCTGGGATAGCATCCCGCAACTTCCGTTCGAGTTGTCGGTACTTCCGCAAAACGTTTTTCGTTTTCTGCGTCTGCCAGTTGTCAGTTATGCTATTCCGGCACTAATCGCTGTCGGGATTCTTCGGTACAAAATGGGACAGAAGAACATTTTGTCGCCCATCCGCAATGGGTTTATCGAAAAATCGCTTCGTGTGCTTGAAAAACTTCAACCCGAAAATGGCGGTTTCCTGGAAGCTGCACCCCTAACGGCATTTGTTGCCATGTGTTTATGTGGCGCGGGTTACCGGAACCATCCCTCAGCACAACGCGGAATTGACTTCCTGGTTAATACGGTCAGGGACGATGGCTCGTGGCCAATTGATACCAACCTTGATTCGTGGGTTACAGCACTCAGTATCCGTGCTTTAAACGACGATATAACAGATAAACCTGCACTTGCTGAGACGATTAAACGATTGGCCTTTGCCTACAAGCACCCATTCACCGGGGCCAAGCCGGGAGGCTGGGCGTGGACAAATCTCGCCGGAGCTGTGCCCGATGCCGACGATACCGCTGCCAGCCTGGTATCACTTCATATTTTACTGAAGGGCGAATTGTGCCATGAAGTTGAAACCGGTATTGCCTGGCTGCTTGATTTGCAAAATGCCGATGGCGGTATTCCAACGTTTTGCAAAGGATGGGGAAAACTTCCGTTTGACAGGAGTAGCCCCGACATTACAGCACAAAGCCTTCTGGCATTTCAATTGTGGTTAGATGTGCTTCCCCCCAACTTAAAGCGAAGGTGTACCTCAAGTTCGCGCCGTATGCTGGCCTGGATGCAACAAACGCAGTCGGAAAATGGCTCGTGGGACCCCCTGTGGTTTGGCGACCAAAACTCGGCTGACGAAAAGGCACCTGTTTACGGGACCGCTGTTGCAGTGGAATACCTGGCCGGTATTAATAACCCGGTTGCGACAATAACTGTATCGAAAGGAACAGCCTACCTCCTGTCGGCTCAGAATCCCGATGGCGGCTGGGGTGGAGCCTCTTCCGTTCCATCGAAGGTGACAATGACAGCAAAAGCGTTGGGTGCGCTGGTTTCAAGCCGTTCGCTTAACAGGGACAACATTGTGCAGGGACTCGCTTTTCTTCACAAAAAATACAGCTCGGGCGAACTTTTTAACGCCGAACCCATTGGCCTTTACTTTTCACGTCTTTGGTATTCCGAAGAAATGTACAACATAACGTTTACGCTGAACACTTTAAAAAAAATCAAAAATAGAAACTATGAAGCACATTTTTATTCCATTTCTGCTCCTCTTTCCGCTGTTTATTAGCGCACAAACCAATATTCAGTGGAGGGGTACCGACCGTTCGGGCATTTACAGGGAGCAGAGTTTGCTGAAACAATGGCCGGAAAATGGGCCAACCCTGAAGTGGCATTTTGACGATTTAGGCGAAGGGCACTCCTCTGTTGCCATCGATTCGGATAAACTTTACGTGACCGGTTTAACGGACGGCAAAGGTTATCTCTATGTTTTTGACCTTAACGGAAAACTGCTTCAGAAAAAAGAATACGGACAGGAATGGAACGCCAGCTACAATGGTCCGCGCGGTACAGTAACCGTCAACGATTCCAAAATTTACCTGACATCAGGATTGGGCGTTCTTTATTGCTTCAATCAGAATGGCCTGGACTTGATTTGGAAAAAAGAATTTTTAAAAGAATTTGGGGCCGAAAATATTACTTGGGGAATAAATGAAGCCCCGTTGGTTATTGATGATAAAGTAATTTGTACCCCCGGAGGATCTACCAATAACATTATTGCCTTGAACAAGAACACCGGAGATTTGATTTGGTCTTCGCCGGGTGAAGGCGAACTTTCTGCTTACTGCTCGCCACTATATATCAGCGATTTGGAAATACCACAAGTTGTAACCATGACGGCTAAACACGTGATTGGTGTGGATGCAAAAACGGGAAAAAAACTATGGTCATTTGAAAAGATAAACCGGTGGTCGGTACACCCGAACACTCCTGTTTACTCGAAAGGGATGTTGCTTTGTACCAGTGGCTACGGCGGCGGATCGGTCATGCTCCGGTTGACGAACGGCGGACGGGGTGCTGAACAGGTATGGGAATCGAAAGAACTTGATAACCGCATGGGGGCCATGGTTAAAGTAGGTGATTATGCTTATGGATCAGGTGACAACAACCGGTACTGGTTTTGTGCCGACTGGCAGACAGGTGAAATAAAATTCAAGCAAAACGGCTATGCCATGGGCAATATTATTGCCAATGAAGAGATGCTTTATTGCTACACCGACCGTGGCGAACTGTTATTGGCACACGCAACACCCGAGAAATTTGATGTGGTTAGCAAATTCAATATAACGCTAGGCACTGAGCAGCATTGGGCACACCCTGTTTTATACAAAGGACTCTTGTTTGTTCGCCATGGCAGTGCATTAATGGCCTATCAAGCAAAGTAATATCAACCAACGACTTCCAAAAAAACAAACGGTGAACGAAAGCAAAATCATAAAACTTGTTTCCTATTTTACAGCGATTGTTCTGATCGGAGTCATTGTTTGGTGGCATTTGTACAGTCCCGGACAGGATTTTGAAATTCTTGCTCCCGGAGCCGATAAC
The DNA here is from genome assembly GCA_047972415.1 of Mangrovibacterium sp. Lineage (GTDB taxonomy): Bacteria > Bacteroidota > Bacteroidia > Bacteroidales > Prolixibacteraceae > Mangrovibacterium. Next base: position 27,546 of record JBKEAN010000056.1, on the reverse strand, counting down.
CGCCCGGCCGAATTGGCCCGGAAAGCAGACGACGTAAAAATCGGCGAGTTTTTTATGCGCTACAATGAAGATGATAACTCAACATTGGCCGGTCAGTGGAACGGATTTCGGGGAGAAGGATCGGCAAATATTGTCAAAACAGATGATATACTGAACCTTAATGCTCCGGAGTTCCAGGTTTTGTGGAGTGTTGAAACTGGTGAGGGACATGCTTCGCCCGTTATTCGCAACGGGAAGGTTTATTTTCTCGACTATGATGAAAACCTAAGTTCCGACGCGCTAAGGTGCTTCTCGTTAGAGAAAGGCATAGAGCTTTGGCGGCGCTGGTACCGTGTACCCATGAAACGGAACCACGGTTTTTCCAGAACAATCCCCGCTATTGGCAACGACTTTGTGATTACGATTGGCCCCAACGGGCATGTAATGTGCTGCGACCCGAATACCGGAGATTTGAAATGGTCGCTGGACATGCAAAAAGAATTCAAGTCCGAAATTCCGTTTTGGTATACTGGCCAATGCCCGCTGGTTGATGGCGAAACCCTGGTTTTGGCCCCTGCCGGAAATGAGGTGTTACTCACCGGGCTAAATTGCTCGACCGGACAGGTGGAATGGACAACTCCCAACACGTTGAATTATAAAATGTCGCACTCGTCGGTAATGAAAATGGCCCTGAACGGCAAACCAACCTACGTTTACGCCGGAATTGGCGGTATTTGCGGCGTATCGGCTGAAAAAGAAGATATTGGGAAACCGCTGTGGAACACCAATAAATGGCAACCCTCGGTAATTGCCCCCTCTCCGCTACAGGTAACACGAAACCGAATTTTTATGGTTGCCGGTTATGGTGCCGGTGGGGCGATGGTGCAAATAAATGGCACTGCCGAAAACTGGGTAGCAACGGTGCTGGAAGAGTACAAACCGAGTGATGGCGTTGCCAGTGAGCAACAAACGCCTATTATTTACAATAACATGATTATTTCGGTTATGCCCAAAGATGGGGGAGGCCTGCGCAATAAACTCGTGTGTTATTCGCCCGACGATTTGCATACACCGCTTTGGAGCTCGGCCGCCGACGATCGTTTTGGGCTGGGGCCCTATTTGATCATTAATAACCATCTGTTTGCACTAAAAGAAGACGGAGAACTCTACATGTACGAAGTCGGAAAACAAAGCTTAAAGTTTTTGAGAAAGCAGCGGATAATGGATGGGGTTGATGCCTGGGGGCCAATGGCATACGCTAATGGCATGTTACTATTGAGGGATGCACACACGGTAAAATGTATTAAGGTTAGTTAGCTATGGGAAAAACAAGTCGTTTTATTGTCAACGTTATCATCTTTTTGGTTGTCATCGGCTTTATTGCCTACATCGTTTCTTCGGTTAATACAGACGAAACGACAAGTACCACGAATAACATTCAGGAAGCATTTGTAAGTTCGATCGAGAAAGTCAAAACACTCGAATTTCCATTTGAGATAACTCATTTTGAACTCGTTCGCGACACGATTTTCTTAACCAGCTCGCAAACTGTTTTTATTTACCACCCAAACGGTGAGAAAATAAGGCAATTTCAGATTCAAGCGGGGTGTAACGATATTGCAGTTGACAAGGGCAGATTGTTTGTTCTGTACCCCACATTTGTTGCAGTTTATACCACCGCCGGAGACTCGCTCGACCGTTGGGAAGCTTGCAGCGAACAATCCGATTATTGCGCCCTGACACTGACGTCCGATTTTGCATTTGTGACCGACGTACAAAACAAAAACATTTGTCAATACACCCGCGACGGCAACTTCGTCCGGTTTATCTTTAGTCCGCATGGATTTCTCATCCCTAGTTATTCGTTTGATATTTCGAACCATAACGATACGGTTTATGCCGTTAATTCGGGTCGCCACCTGATTGAGTCGTACACAAGGGAAGGCAGTTTTATAGCGTCGTTCGGCGGCTCGGGCACAGAATCTGGCTTTTTTGCGGGCTGCTGCAACCCCGCGTTTATTTCAATCGGTGAAAACGGAGAATTCTTCACCTCCGAAAAAGGGAACCCGCGTGTAAGCACATTCAGCAAAAACGGGGAGTTCGGGCAGGTTTTACTCAACAACCAATTGCTGGGCGGCGGTTACGAAGCTTATAGAATCGATGTTGACAGCAATCACCTTTTCGTTTGTAACAAAAAACTCATTAACATTTATGCGTTGAAAAAATGAAAGTGGCTAAAAAAAACCAAAACATTTCCCGGAAAGAATTCCTGCAACTCGGGGGTTCAATTATTGCCGGAGGTGCCATTATCGGGCTGTCGGGCGTAACGCTCTGGAAAAACTACAAGCATAAAGCGGCTGCGGGCGAGCAAACAAGTACTAATTTAGTGCCCGGTGCCGGCGATTTTCAATCGCCCTATAAACTGGTATCGTCTTTCGCAACCCCGGATCGGGTTGAAAGCATGGAACTACTCGGCAATAAACTGATCAGCTCTACATCGAAAAGCATACTGGTTTATAACCTGAACGGTTCTCTGGACAACAGCTTTCCGATAAGCGGAACCTTGCGGGATATGGCCGTTTCTGATGAAAAAATTTACCTCATGTTCTCCTCGCGTTTTGAAGTTTATAATGTACAGGGCGAAATGCTTGCCAGCTGGGAAGCCTGCAACGAAAATGCCGACTATTGCTCGTTGGCCATTGGCGGTAACGCGGTTTTTGCAACCGATGCAACAAACAAATACATTGTGAAATACTCGGCCAGCGGCGCATTCGACCGGATTATCGAAAGCCCCAACCGCTTTATTATCCCAAGCTATACGTTTGGCATCACCTACTCCGATGGCTTTATTTACTGTTCAAACGCTGGCCGTCACCAAGTTGAAAAATATACGGCTGACGGTATGTATATCGGTGCTTTTGGCGGCGCCGGAATTGATGCAGGCCAATTTTGCGGATGCTGCAACCCCGCATACCTTACCCACTCTGAAAACGGGGAAATTATTACTTCGGAAAAAGGAAACCCCCGGATTAGCTGTTACGACAGAGACGGTAATTTTTTGAGCCTGCTGCTCGATAGCAAAACCTTGGGCGGCGGGAATGCGGCCTTCAGGATAAAAACGGCAGGGGATAAGCTGTACGTTGCAGGTAAAAACCTGATTTCGGTTTTTCAATACGACCCGGCGCAGGCATCGCAAACAGCTTGTGCCAGCTGCGGAATAGTATGCCCACTCCGGAAAGGAACCCTAATCTGATAAACGATGAAAGAAAAAGAACTTCACGAAAAAAGCCCGATCGAACGCCGAAAGTTTCTGCAATTGTTAGGTACAGCGGCGGCCGGAGGTTCCATCCTTTTGGTTACCGGAGGCCTTATCCGTAACACCAGCCAGGCCAAGGCGGGCCAGTACTGGCAGATTGATCCGGCAAAATGCACCCAGTGCGGCCGTTGCGAAACACATTGTGTATTGAATGTGTCGGCCGTGAGGTGTGTTCATGCCCACCGGGTTTGTGGCTACTGCGACCTTTGCGGGGGCTATTATGTGTCGAACGTGAAAGAGCTGAATACGGCTGCCGAAAACCTGATGTGCCCAACGGGAGCAATCAAACGTAAGTTTATAGAAGATCCCTATTTCGAATATACCATCGAAGAAAGCCTGTGCAACGGATGCGGAAAGTGTGTAAAGGGCTGTACATCGTTCGGAAACGGCTCGTTGTACCTTCAAATTAAACGCGACCTGTGCAAAGACTGTAACGAATGTAAGATTGCGATGGCTTGCCCGTCGAATGCCATCAGCCTGGGGCCGCTGGATGTGGCTTACAAACTGAAAGATAAAGCATGAAAAAAGCGGGTTTGCTGAGAATACAAATTCGAATGAACGATTAGGTGCCGGCTGCATCCGGCTTTAAAATTAAATTGTATGCCGATTAAAAAAATAGTCTTCACATTTAGCTCTTTGCTGATTCAACTGGCGGCCTTTTCGGAAAACCGGTTTCCAAAACCCGATTTCGAGTCGGGGTATCAATACCCGGACATCCACTACGCCATTCCTCACGAATCGTTCTGGCAAATCGTCGATTTAATTTTGCTGGTTGTTCTCATGAGCATTGTTTCGTGGGCGGTGATTAAACGACAAACCCGAAAACCAATCATCTGGGTTTCTGTTATTTCCGTTGCCTATTTCGGCTTTTTCCGCGTGGGCTGTGTTTGCAGCATTGGCTCTGTTCAAAATGTAGCGCTGTCGGTTGCCGATTCAACTTATATTTTGCCGGTAACTGTTTTGTTGTTTTTTATTCTTCCAATGGTTTTTGCTTTCTTCTTCGGAAGGGTTTTCTGCGGAGGGGTTTGTCCGTTTGGCGCGCTACAAGAGCTGGTCAACCTGAAAAATTACCAACTCTCCAAATCGCTGACCACCGCACTAAGCGTGATTCCGTGGGTTTACCTGACTTTTGGTGTTTTATATGCCGTTACGCGCAGTACATTTATTATATGCCGTTACGATCCTTTTATTGGGATTTTCAGGCAAGGGGGCGATTTTGGGCTGATTATTTTTGGCACTCTTCTCCTGGTTGTGTCTATATTTACCGGAAGGCCATTTTGCAGGTTTATTTGTCCGTATGGCGTATTGCTTGGCTTAATTTCGCGGGTATCTATTTGGAAGATACAGATTACCAAACAGAACTGTATTAATTGCGAACTGTGCCACAATGCCTGCCCGGTTGACGCCATCAGGGCCCCACATGAAAATAAAGTAAAAGAAAACCGGATGGTGGGTGTAAAGCGAATTATTAACTATGCGGTTATTCTTCCGGCTTTGGTTGTTACAACCGCCTTGTTGATGCGATATGCCAGCAACGATTTAAGCCGTGCACACAAGGAAGTTCGCCTGTACAACATGATTGTACCGCAGGAAACGAATCCACCAAACAGCCTCCCCCTTGAACTGGAAACCTTTTACAGCCAAGGACGAACAGTGGACGAACTCACCAAAAATGTTGAAAGAATACAAGTAGATTACAAACTTTATTCAACACTGGCTGGCGGATTAATCGGATTTGTTATTGGCATTACTCTGATTGGCTTATCCACCAAACGTTCGCGAAAAGAATACGAAATTGAACACGCAGACTGCGTTGCCTGTGGGCGGTGTTTTAGTTATTGTCCTCAGAACTTGGCAGCATCAAAACCTGGATTTCAAACGCTATGAAAAAAACAATTTACAGAAATATTGCTGTGCTATCGGCCATTTTTGTCTGCACATTTTCAATTATGCTGATAACCAACTATTTTCAAATACGGCAGTCGGCGCCTTTGCAAACAAAGATTATTGAGAACCTGAAAGAACTAAATATTCAGAATTCGGGCAACACCGAATTGCAGGAGCAAATCCGCCAGCTGGACTTAATGGCCCGCAAAGCGTATTTTGTTAGCATGGAGCGGCTCATGTCCGGGTTGTATATTCTTCTGGGTATGTTGCTTCTGTTTCTGGTATCAACTCGGCTGTACTTTGCAAACTACCGTAATATTCCTGAAAAGGAACTCGACCCGATTGACGAGTGGCTGATTAAAACACAGGCCCGAAAATATGTTGGCTTTGCGGCTGCGGGTATTGTGGCCATTGCACTGGGCTTTGCCCTTCTCAGTACACCTTTTTTGTCTAACAATTCGGAAACTGGTTCGCAACAAGCGGCTAGCGAACCCGTAGCCGAACCCGTAGCCGGACAATCAACGACGACTGTACCGGAGCAAGTTGCTGTGGAAAATGAAGGCCAGGAAACGCTGACGGCAGATGGAGCCGACGAAAAACCAGCCGATAATGCACCTGCCGAAACGGCTAATCCGACCGAAACCGTAGCCGAAACAAAAACGACAGCTCTGGTTAATACGGTTAATTTCAATGCTTTTCGGGGGAATAGTTCAAACGGTGTTTCCGTTGCAAAAAATGTCCCTTCAAACTGGAACCTGGAAGCTGGTACCCATGTTGCGTGGAAAAAACCAATCCCGATGAAAGGGAACAGTTCACCGATTATTAACGGCGATAAAGTTTTTTTCACCGGAGCCAACGAAAGCTCCCGCGTACTTTATTGTTACGATCTCAATAACGGGGCATCCTTGTGGCAGCTTGCAGCCGATAAAATTGCCGGTTCGCCGGCAAAAGCCCCAAGAACAACCAGCGATACCGGACTGGCATCGTCAACTGCAGCAACCAATGGCAAACAAGTTTGTGCTATTTTCGGAACGGGCGATTTGCTTTGCGCCGACATGACCGGAAAACTTTTGTGGGCGAAGAACTTGGGAATTCCGGACAATCACTACGGATATGCTTCGTCATTAATTACTTACCAAAACCTGTTAATTGTGCAATGGGACAACCAAAACGATTCCAGGTTGATGGCTTTTGATATGGCCAGCGGGCAGGAAAAATGGAAGGCTACACGCAAAGAAAAAATCACCTGGAGTTCGCCAATCATTGCGCAAATCGATGGCAAAGCACAACTGGTGTTGATGGGGAACCCGAATATCGCCGCTTACAACCCCCTCACAGGCGAAGAACTTTGGCACCTTAGCTGCCTTTCGGGCGAAGTTGGAGCCAGTGCCTGTTCGGCAAACGGAATTGTTTACGGTGCTAGCGAATACGCAGCACTGACCGCAATTAACGGCGCCGATGGCTCCCAACTTTGGCAGGCCAGCGACTTTTTACCCGAGGTATCCAGTCCGGTAGCAACGGCTAACAAGGTTTATGTTGCCACAAGCTATGGGGTTATTGCTGCCTACAATGGCACAACAGGCGTATTGGAAAAGCAACACGAGCTTAACAACGAATTCTATTCGTCGCCAATCATTGCTGAAGGGAAAATCTTTCTTTTTAGTACCGATGGCACCATGCACATCTTTTCTACCGACGATGAGTTTAAATTACTTAGTTCCGTCGAAACCGGAGAGCGGACCTTTGCAACGCCGGCATTTACCGATGGTAAAATCGTGGTTCGTACAGAAGAAAATATTTACTGCGTAACAGCTAATTAACATGAGTTGTACTTGTAATAACAACGAAAACCAAACGCCGGATTCAACGATAACTAAGGTTGATGAAATTATCGGGCGTATCGGAACAAGCCGGAACGTCATTATCCCGCTTTTGCAAGCCATACAAAACGAATTTAGCTACCTGCCAGCAGAAGCCATTAACCGCCTCTACGACAAAACGGAAATTGACCGGGCACAACTCATCAGCGTTTCAACCTTTTATTCCCAATTCCGCCACATCCCGTACGGTAAGCACTTGATTAAAGTTTGCAGCGGTACGGCTTGCCACGTAAAGGGAGCAGCTAACGTGTATGATTCGTTCCGGCGCGAACTCCAAATGCAAGACGATAGCATTACCACAAACGACCAACTGTTTTCCATTGAAAAGGTTGCCTGCCTGGGATGTTGTACGTTGGCCCCGGTTGTTCAGGTTGATGAAAAAATATACGGGCACGTTCTGCCGGGAAAAGTCAACGAACTTATCGATGATTTTCTGGAGCAACAGGAACAGGAAGAAAAAGCGCGTTCAACGAATTCAAAAACGAAGGTTTCGGGCGAAATACGGCTTGGCATGGGTTCCTGCTGTCAGGCCAGCGGCTCGTCGGCCATTTACACCGAATTGCAGAAAACATCCGAAGAACTGGGAATTGAAGTCCAGCTCAAGTCGGTCGGTTGCGTTGGGGTGTGCAACAAGGTTCCTTTAATTGATGTTGTTGATGAAAAAGGCGAAATTACAAGGTACCCGAATGTGAAACCGGAGGAAATCAAAGAAATCCTTCACCACCACTTTAAACCCGGAAGTTTACTTAAGCGCATCAAAAACAACTTGTTTAATCAAATTGACACGTTCCATACCGACCTGACTTGGGACAATGTGATTTGGAAGCCCGAAAATGAGCGTACTGGTGTTATTGATAGCTTTTTATCCGGGCAAATCCATATTTCTACAAATGGTTATGGTTACCTGGCTCCATTAAATTTGGATGAATATATTGCCCACGGGGGATTCGAGGCACTGAAAAAAGTTATCTCCGAAAGCAATCCGGCCGAAGTCGTCCGTGCTGTTTTTGAAAGTGGGCTTCGGGGGCGGGGAGGAGGTGGTTTTTTAACTGGCAAAAAGTGGCAAATGGTGGCATCGTCCGGCGGCTCCGGAAAATACGTGATTTGCAATGGCGACGAAGGCGATCCGGGCGCTTTTATGGACCGGATGATACTCGAATCGTATCCGTTCAGAGTTATTGAGGGCATGTTGATTGCTGCCTATGCAACCGGCGCAAGCCAGGGTATCTTTTACATTCGTGCCGAATATCCGCTGGCTGTAAAACGGATACGGTCAGCACTTCAGTTATGCCGCGACAAAAAGTTATTGGGGCCGAACATTGGTAATAGCAATTTTTCGTTCGACATTGAGATTTTTGAAGGTGCCGGTGCCTTTGTTTGCGGCGAAGAAACCGCATTGATTGCCTCCATCGAAGGCGATCGGGGATTCCCCAGACAACGTCCACCATACCCCGCCGTTGCCGGCCTCAACGGACTGCCCACCCTAGTCAACAATGTGGAAACATTCAGCCAGGTTTCGTACATCATTAACAAGGGCGTTCAGCATTACCAATCCATTGGAACGGCAAACAGCAAAGGCACCAAAGTATTTGCACTGGCCGGAAAAATACGGAACGGTGGTTTGATTGAAGTACCTATGGGAATAACACTTAACCAGATTATCGACGATATTGGCGGAGGTGTTGAAGGCGGTCACCAATTGAAAGCTGTTCAAATCGGCGGCCCTTCGGGTGGCTGCATCCCGGCCAATTTGTGCGGTGTTCAGGTTGACTTTGATGCCTTCAACCAAATGGGCGCCATGATGGGCTCTGGAGGATTAGTTGTGCTGAGCGAAAAAGATTGCATGGTAGATATGGCACGCTATTTTTTAAGCTTTACCTGCGAGCAATCTTGCGGAAAATGCACCTTCTGCCGGGTTGGTATCCGCCGTATGCTCGATATTCTGGAACGCATTTGTTCAGGCAAAGCCGTGGTGGAAGACATTGACCGCCTGGAAGAACTGGCACTGAACGTAAAAAAATCGTCGCTTTGCGGACTGGGGAAAACCGCCCCGAACCCTGTTTTAACGACGTTAAAGTATTTCAGGAACGAGTACGAGGAGCATGTCCGGGGAGTTTGCAAAACAGGAACCTGCAAAGACCTGATTCAGTTTGTGGTAACCGACCAGTGTATTGGCTGTACCAAATGTGCCAAAGCCTGCCCGGTAGATGCGATACCCTATACGCCTTACGATGTGCATACTATTAATACCGAAACCTGCGTGAAATGCGGCTTGTGTATTGACGAATGTGCCTATGACGCGATTAAAAAAGTGCCACTGAAGCTTACGGCAACCGTTGGGCAATAATCACCTGGTACCAAATTCGTTTTTAAGCAAAAAAACAATGCAACTAATACTTAACAACATACCCGTAGCTTTTCAGGAAGGAGAAAGCATCTTAAAAATTGCTGAAAGAAATGGTTACGCCATTCCCCGGCTTTGCTATGCCGACGGCGTACATCATAAAGCGTCGTGCATGGTTTGTGCAGTTAAAAACCAGGTAAATGGTCAAATTATACCGTCATGTTCAACGCTTGCAACCGACGGCCTTCAAATTGACAGCGAAAGTGCCGAGTTACAACAAATCCGAGCCATGTCGCTCGAGTTGTTGCTGAGCGATCACCGTGCCGACTGCGAAGCGCCCTGCTCGATGGTTTGCCCGAGCGGGCTGGATGTGGAAAAAATGTTGTCATGCTACGATCGGGGCGACAACCGCTCAGCTTTTAACGTAATATCGGGAGCATTTAAACTTCCCGTGGTGGATTGTGATACCTGCAAAGCCCCGTGCGAAAAAGCTTGTCGCCGGGGTACTGTTGACCGCACGGTTGAAATCCGGAAAATCATCCGGGAAGTGGTGCACCTGTTTACTAACGACGATTACACCGTAGAGGTGGAAAAATACCGGGTGGATCCGAAACAGTTTCAATCCAAACTCGGGCGGTTTTCGGACCGCGAAAAGGAACGGTTGATTGCCACTGTAACAACAACATCCAGGTGCCTGCACTGTGCCTGTGCCGCAAAAACGGACTGCAAGCTTCGGGAATTTGCATCGACCGCCCGGATAAAGCGCCCTCAATACGGATTGTCGTCCGCACTTCCGGCAATGAACCGGGTACACATTACCGGCGATATGTGGTTCGAGCAGTCCAAGTGTATTCGTTGCGGCTTGTGTGTTTACAACAGCACCAACGGTTTTACATTTAAAGAACGGGGATTCGGAATGGAAGTATTAATCCCCGACGAAAACAAAGGAAACGTCAGCGAAACCCTAGCTGGATTATGTCCAACCGGTGCACTTTATCTCAATCGTAAAGTAAGAGTTGAACCATGAACAAGAGAAGTTTCTTTCGGCTGAACGCAGTCGTCATTTTGCTATTGGCGGTGTTGGGGTGTAATTTATCCACTTCGAACAGAAGTCGGTCGAATGATCTCAACTGGAAGCTTTTTCGGGGAAATGCAGGTTTAAGTGGCTATTCGGCGCAAACGCTCCCCGAAACCCCGGTTCTTTTATGGTCATATAACGGAGGGGCCAGAACCGTTAGCTCCCCGGTAATCGACAATGGAACAAGCTATTGGTGCGATAATAGGGGATACGTAAAAGGTGTTAGTTTGAAAGGAGAACTCAGCTTCGAATATAAACTGAATACGGCGGTTGAAGCAACGCCCATGATTCACGATTCTGTATTGTACATTGGGCGGATTGACGGGAAAATGACGGCAATCTCCCTTGCTGCGAACGATACAATCTGGAATTTTGAAACGCTCGGGCAAATTTCAGCTTCGCCCAACCTGGGAGCGCTCAACGACAAACAACTAATTGTTTTTGGCAGTTACGACAATTATTTTTATTGTGTTGACAGCCACAGCGGAAAAAAAACGAACCGTTTCGAATCGGGTTACTACATTAACGGGGCTGCAGCGTTGTGGAAAAACTACCTCGTGTTTGGCGGCTGCGATGCCTGGCTGCGGGTGATTGATTATCAAACAGGAACGGTAACCGATTCATTACTTCTGGATGCATACATACCGGCGTCGCCTGCCATTATGGGTAACTTTTGTTACGTTGCCGATTATGCCGGCGACATTTACGAAGTTCAGCTCGAAAACGGGAAAATAGCCCGGAGCAAAAAGCTGGTTTCCGCCAATTCCGACAATGGCGCTATGTTCGCTTCCCCGGCCCTCGACAACGAAAACCTGTATTACCTTGGCGACGACAGAAACTTGTACTCGGTTAGCCGAAAAACAGGCAACATCAACTGGAAGTTTTTGCTGAAAGGCGACACTGGTGAAAGCTCTCCTTTGGTATGCAACAACAAAGTTATTGCGTGTACAAAAACCGGAATTGTAACCATCCACCACGCCGAAACCGGAGAACAGCTGTGGGAATACGATACTGGCGAGCAAATAGTTGGTTCGCCCGCCGTTATTAGCAAACACGTTATGATTTTAACAGCCAAAGGCACACTTTTTTGCTTTGGCGAAAAGCCTGAAAAAACAAAAAAATAATCCGGAACAAAATGGCCTTAATCCACTTGTCAACTATTCATAAAAGCTTCAGCGACGGTAAGTTGAAAACAACTCACGTGCTTCGGGGGCTTAACCTCGAAATTGAACAAGGCGACTTTGTTGCCATAAAAGGAGCATCAGGATCGGGCAAAACAACGCTGCTGTCTATTTTGGGAACCTTGTTGCCTCCCGATGAAGGCAGTTACCATTTAGACGGAAAAAACCTAGCGTTGGTGGGTACAGACCTTTCGTTAGTGAGAAACCGGCAAATCGGTTTTGTTTTTCAAAACCACAGGTTGATGCCGCAATATACAGCGCTGGAAAACATTTTATTGCCCGTGCTCGCCCAAAAGAAACAAACAAGCCCTGAAGACGAAGCTTACGCCGAAAAATTGATGAAACTAACAAAAATTGAAGGCGTTGCCAACCAGTACCCCGAAACCTTATCGGGAGGCGAAGCGAGCCGCGTTGCTGTTTGCAGGGCCCTGATAATGAACCCGACAATACTGTTGGCTGACGAACCGACCGGGCAGTTGGATCGGGAAAATGCACAGAACATTGCGAACCTGCTGGTGGAGGTCAACCGGATATTGAACACCACGATTTTAATGGTCACCCATTCCGACGAAACGTCTTCTGTTGCCAAACGGATTCTTACGTTAAAAGAAGGGAAGCTACAGTGAACTACCGGACACTGACATATAAAAGCGTTCGCCACTACTCCCGCTACTACAAACTCGGGGCAGTTGCCATCGTTATCGCCATTGCGGTGATTGCAGGCAGCTTGCTCACGGGCAACTCGGTACGCACAACGCTTGTTAACCGGGTGACAGAGAGACTGGGAACTACAGAAACCATTATTTTTCCTCAATATGGCTTTCTGACGGAGCAGTTTGCGGCAAATCCACTTTGGGGCCCCTCGGCCAGGGGCATATTACTTATCGAGGGTTTTATTTCTGTCAACGGGCGTCTGATCCCGGCGTTTGTGTGGGGGGTTGACGACATGAATTTACAGCAGGGACAAGCGAAAATAAATTCGGCGCTGGCCAATGAAACAGGCCTGAAAGAATCGGAAACGCTGGTACTTCGGATACCGGCCCCGGGACTGATTCCAAGCGGATCGTTATTTGTGAGCGAGAATTATACGACGAGTCTTCGGCTTTCGCTCACTGGAATTGTTCCGGCAAACGAAGGCGGAAACAGCAGTTTAAAAAATGAACAGCTTATTCCGTTCAACTTGTTTATGAGCCGAAAAGAGCTGGCCGAAATAACCGGGGTGCCCGGTAAAATAAACCTCGTTTTGGCGAACAAGAAAATTTCGGTTTCAGATTTAAATGCAGGCTGGACCGGGTCTGTCTCGGGCTTACAAACAAGCCCGTTTGCCTCATTCACCGAAATGACTTCGGACCGGGTTTTTCTTCCCGAAAATGTGGTGACATCAATTTGCAATGGCAATGCGCATACAAACCGGCTGTTCTCGTACTTGGCTAATTCCATCCGCAAATCCGGCGAATCCATTCTCTACTCTTTTGTTACCGCGCTTGACTCGTTTGATGGTAAGGTTTTGGCCAGCAACGAAGTTATTCTTTCCGATTATTCGGCGCAACGGCTTGGGACCCAACTGGGAGATTCAATCTGGGTCCGCTTTTATCAGTCAACATTCATGAAAAACCTTCGGGAAGATTCTGTCATGGCGGTTGTAAGCAAAATAGTCCCGATTGCCGAATTGCAGGCCGACCGCACACTTAGCGCCAATTTTCCCGGGCTGTCAAATGTTGACCGTTGCACGGACTGGGATAGCGATTTGCCGCTTGACATGAAGCGAATAACCAAGGAAGACGAGGCCTATTGGGAAAAATACCGTAGCACCCCTAAAGCCATTATTTCATACCAGGCAATTGGCAGCAAATGGAAAAATGCTTATGGCAGTGCAACTTCGGTACGGGTTGAAGGCGACAAGCCGAACCTCTCCATGCTGACAGCTGAACAATTTGGCGTTCAGCTTATTTACCCACGGGAAACCGGACTATACGCTGCTCAAAACGGGGTCGATTTTTCAAGTCTTTTCCTTTCGCTGGGATTTTTTATAATCCTATCGGCTACCTTGTTGCTGATGATACCGTTCTCCGAAATGATTTTTCAACGTAAACCCGAATTCGACCTATTGAAAGCACTGGGTTACACGCCAAGCCGAATCGTCTGGATACTGCTCGCTGAATCGGCACCTGTTATTTTCGCTTCTGCAATTGGCGGCGTTATTTTGGGCTTTGTTTATACTGCACTTATTATGTGGCTGCTCGGAAATGTTTGGCAAGGCGCCACGCACACCGAAGGCTTTGCGGTTTACCTTAGTTTCCGGTCAATTTTAATCAGTGTAGCCTCGGGAGTTATTCTCGCGTTTGTTCTCGTTTACCGCGTTATTTTCCGGAGCATGAAACAAAAGAAAGCCGTTCGGTCAGCATTTTTGCCTAATCGCCTTCGGTTGTGGGCTGTTGTTGCGAGCTTGCTGTGTCTGTTTGTTATCGTTCTTAATATCATTCTGTTACAATCGTTAGCGCTGTTTGTGGCGGCGGGTGCATGCCTGATTGGAACGGCAGCACTTTGGGGCAATTACCGGCTGGCGTACGCCGGAAACAGCCCCGTTCCCGGCTTAGGAACCGGGATACTGAAGTGGAAAACTATCCGGTTCAACAAGAAGCAAGCTTTTCTGGCTTTTTTCTCGCTGGCAACTGGTGTTTTTGTCGTTTTTGCAGTGGGGCTTAACCGCCAAAGCTTCGCCGACCCGTCAAAAATCGCGGCGGGGACCGGTGGCTACACCTTGTGGTGCGAAAGTAGTATTCCGGTTTACCATGATTTGAACAGCCCTCAGGGGCAAACGAAGCTTGGCCTTGCAGAGCTTCCGGCCGGAACCGAAATTTTGCAATGCCTGCGTAAGCAGGCAGACGAAGCCAGCTGCCTGAACCTGAATAAAGTAAGTACGCCTACGATTTTGGGCATAAACATGGGGCAATTCGCTGCCAGCGATTTCAAAATTCAGAAAAGCCTGAATAACCAACCCAGGGAACAACTTTTCGCCAGCATGTCAACAGCGGTTGATTCTGTTTATCCGGTTCTGGTGGATGCAACCGTGCTGCAATGGAGTTTGGTGAAAAGTATTGGCGATACCCTGCACTATGGTACTGAAAACGGAAAAGATATCCGTGTTCAAATCGTAGGGACGATTGATAATTCCGTTTTTCAGGGAAATGTACTGATGGACCGGGCCCTATTTGCAAGCATATGGCCCGAAAATTCGGGGAATGAAGTTTTTCTGATAAAAACAGGGGAAGACGAAACCGCTCCAACCAAACACTTGTTTGCCCAGGCATTGAGCGAGTATGGTGTTCGTGTTTCGGCAACGAACGATCGCCTGCGGCAATTTAATAGCGTTACCGATACCTACCTCAGCATATTCCTGTCGTTGGGCGGGCTGGGATTGCTTCTGGGAATTATGGCTTTCGTTATTGTTATCCGGAAAAACCTTGCTGCCCGAAAAGCAGAGATCGGTTTATATTTTACGCTCGGCTTTAGTTTCGCCAAAATTATTGATTTACTGTATCGCGAGAATTTGTTAGTCCCTGTTTCAGCGTTAGTTACGGGTGTTGTAGCCTCGTTGGTTGCCGTTGCCCCAAGCCTACAAAGCATCAGCTTTTCGGTTTGGCTAACAGCTTCTATTCTTAGTGTCCTGTTTCTCACCAGTATCTTACTTTTTATTAAAAAGATAGTACGTCGCGAGGTTCAGGCGATTGACCACCAAACTGGTAATTTTGTAGAAAACAATTGAAAAGAAACGGATGATGAAGGTACTTTTTATTATACCCGGTGCTGGCGACAATTTTTATTGCGGAAATTGCTTTCGCGATAACTTGTACGCATCCGCTTTGCGCAAGGCAGGGCACGACGTTATTATATCGCCGCTTTACCTTCCGCTTAAGCACCGGTCGTTTCAATCGAACAGCCCCTTGTTTTTTCCGGCAACAACGTACTATCTTGCCCATAAATATTTCAAAAACAGTAAAATACCTGCTGTCATCGAGCGGGTTGCCGGGTCAGCCTTTATGCTGAATTATGCGGCTTCCAAAGCGGGGACTACCTCGCCTAAAGGCCTTGAAGGGATGACTTTATCGATGATAAATGGCGAAGACGCTGCATTTCAAACCGAAATAAGCCGAATGGCCGACTGGATTAAAACAATCGAAAAGCCGGATATCATTCACCTTTCCAGTTCACTGCTGATTGGGATAGCCAAATTCCTGCGCGAGAAACTCGAAATTCCGATGGTGTGTTCGCTTCAGGATGAAGAGGTTTGGATTGACGAAATGGACGATATCTATGCGAACCTGGCCTGGCAGCAAATTGCCGAAAATACCCGGTATGTTGACAAACTGATTGCAACCAGCAATTATTATCGCTCAATAGCGGAACAAAAAATTGGAAAAATCAACGCAATAGAAGTTGTTTATCCCGGGTTTGAGGAAGAAAAATATGCCAATTCGCCGGAGTTGAAAGAACCGGTCATTGGATTCTTTTACCGGATGAATGAAAAAAACGGCCTTCATATTTTAGTTGATGCATTCGTCCGTTTGAAACAGAAAAATGCCATCCCCGGCCTGAAACTGAAAGTAGGGGGCGGATTTAATGCGCAGGATAAAAAGTATTTAAAAGAACTTCAAAATAAGCTGTCCGCTTACCGCAATGATGTTGAGTTTAGCGAAGGGTACAGTTTGGACGATCACAAAGCATTTTACCAATCCATCTCGGTGATTTCCGTTCCCATCACCTTCGACGAAGGCATTGGGCTGTACTTGTGCGAAGCATTTGCAGCTGGTGTTCCGGCCGTTGTACCCGAAACCGGATCGATACCTGAAATTGTTGCTGATGCCGGCATCCTTTATCATCCCAATACGCCGGAGCTTTTGGCTGATGCGTTGGAACAGGCTCTCACAAATCAGAAAAAATATAACGAACTGAAACACCGGGCAAAACAGCTGGGACTAACCAGGTACAACGCTGCAATTACCGCCGAAAAACTATACGAATTGTACGAGAACATAGTGAATAAAAAGTATTAATAAAAAAACAAATGAACTTACACATCAACACAAACCTTTGCATTTTTATATTGATGCTTACGGGATTTGTCCCGGCTCAATTAAATGCACAAAATCCGCAGGGTTGGCGTGGCCCCGACCGCAATGGCGTTTACCCCGGTACCGGGCTGCTGAAACAATGGCCCGCTGAGGGACCGCAGCTACTATGGGAAACCGAAGATGCCGGAAAAGGGTACTCGTCGCCGGTTATTGCCAACGACCATGTGTACATTACCGGGATGAACGAGGCGGAAGACAAAGAGATTTTTTCGGCCTACACACTTGACGGCAAAAAAGAATACGAGATCACCTATGGTACACCCTGGTTAAAAACCTACCCTGAAACGCGGACCACACCAACCATTGTGGGAACAAGGGCCTATGTTGTCAGCGGTATTGGCGAGGTTGTTTGTATCGATACAAAATCGGGGGATATTCTATGGAAAGTAGATGGCCCGACTGAATTTGGCGTTAAAACCGGTACCTGGGGCGTTTCCGAGTCTCCGTTGGTTTTTGACAACAAAGTGATTTTTTCTCCTGGTGGCGACCAAACTGCCATCGTGGCGCTGAATGCTGAAAACGGGGAAACAATCTGGAAAAGCGAGCCTTTGGATGAAATTTGCAATTACGCGTCGCCGCTGTTAATCAACTACAACGGCAAGCAGCAAATCATTGCATTAACCGGAAAAGAACTCATTGGTGTTAACCCGGAAGATGGCGAAATCAAGTGGCGTTTTAACGACTTCGGGCAAAATGCAGAGGAACACGGGTGGGAAAAAATATCGCCAAACACTCCGGTGTTCAGCGATGGAAAACTATTTGTTTCCAACGGGTACGATATGAATTCGTTCCTGCTTCAACTCAACGACGAATTGAACCAGGCAAGCTTGCTCTGGCGAAATACAGATTTGGATACACACCTGGGAGGTTTTGTTTTAGTTAACGGAACAGTTTATGGTTCAAATTGGATTAACAACAACAAGGGCAACTGGGTGGCTGTGGACTGGAATAGTGGCGAAACAAAATACATGACCGATTGGGGAGCCGGGAAAAGTAAGGGAGCCATTATTACCGCCGATAATATGCTTTACTGCTACGACGAGCGGCGCGGATATGTTGGCTTGGTTGAAGCGAGCCCCGAAGCATTCAAAGTGGTTAGCGAGTTTTCCATTACAAAAGGGCAGGGCCCGCACTGGTCGCATCCGGTTATACACAATGGTGTTCTGTACATTCGCCACGGCGGCGCGCTGATGGCTTATCAAATTCAATAAATC
The DNA here is from genome assembly GCA_047972415.1 of Mangrovibacterium sp. Classification (GTDB taxonomy): domain Bacteria; phylum Bacteroidota; class Bacteroidia; order Bacteroidales; family Prolixibacteraceae; genus Mangrovibacterium. Next base: position 9,535 of record JBKEAN010000056.1, on the reverse strand, counting down.
ATGTCTGCATTAATATTCAGCAACTGATGAAAGGCTTTATTGGCGAGCTTACCGGAACATTCATCCTTGTTCTTTTCGGATGTGGATCCGTTGCGGTTTCTATATTGTTCGGTGCGTATACCGGCATCTTGCAAATCGGGATTAGTTGGGGCATTGGCGTTATGCTGGCTATCTACCTGACTCGCCATTTGTCATGTGCCCACTTAAATCCGGCGGTTTCAATCGGAATGGTCATCGCGGGCCGGATGAGCTTGTCCAAACTGCCCGTATACTTTTGTGCCCAATTTGCAGGGGCAATACTCGCAGGTTTGTCTGTTTACTTGCTGTTTTCATCCACAATAACTGCCTGGGAAGCAGCTAATCAGATCGTAAGGGGAACGCCGGCTTCTGTTGCTACAGCCAAAATGTTTGGTGAATATTATGCCGTTGAGGGCAGCATGGCTGTTGTTTCAATGCCATTGGCCATTTCTGCCGAAGCTTTTGGTACCTTTTTGCTGATGTTCTTCATTTTTGCTTTAACCGAAGGCTGCAATGTTGGACGACCGGATATGAACCTTGCACCGGTCTTTATTGGTATGAGTGTCACAGCTATTATTTGCCTGATAGCACCGCTGACGCAAGCTGGCCTAAACCCAGCACGCGACTTTGGCCCACGTATGGTTGCCTGGCTTTTCGGATGGGGAGATGCCGCTTTTCCCGACGGGAGCGGAGGTTTCTTTTGGGTGTACATCGCAGGACCGGTAATCGGTAGCAGCCTGTCGGCCCTGTTGTTTGTAACCCTTTACGAACCGCTGATGAAGAAGAAACAATGCTGCAATTTGAATTCAAAAAAAAACGATACAAAATGAACAAAACAAAGCTAATTATGGTAGGCGGTTTCCTGGGTGCGGGCAAAACAACCCTGCTCTGGCAAACAGCAGTCCAGCTAATGAAACAGGGGTTAAAGGTCGGGCTTATAACAAACGACCAGGCTCCCGATTTGGTAGATACCAAACTTTTGAACCTACTTGATTTGCCGGTAGCCGAAGTAAATGGCAGTTGTTTTTGCTGCAACTTCGACGGGTTTACCAGTGCCATACAACATATAAAGCGTGAAATTGCTGCCGACATTATTCTGGCTGAACCGGTAGGCAGTTGCACCGATCTTTCGGCAACCATCCTTCAGCCTATAAAAAAATATTGGAACCGCGACATCGAGCTTTTGCCGCTATCGGTGCTAATCGATCCAATCCGGCTGAAAAGCCTAAACAAGACCACCAGTTTGACTTTACATCCCGACGCAAGCTACATTCTGGAAAAACAACTGGAAGAAAGTGATTTCATCCTGCTCAACAAAGCAGATACACTCACAAACAGTGAACTGGTTGCCATCAAACATTCGGTGCAAGCGCGCTTTCCTTCGTCGCAGGTAATGGCGTTGAGTGCCCAAACCGGACTGGGCGTATCGGACTGGATCAATAGTTTGCAAACCTTCTCGTTTAGCTTTGCCCACAAAATAGTACAGGTCGATTACGACCGCTATGCACATGGCGAAGCGGTGCTGGGCTGGCTTAACGGAACGCTGGGCTTAAGCGGCGGGTTAACCAATTGGGATGATTTTTTGAAAATGCTGATGTTGTGCCTGGGACAGCAATTTGATACCGATAATCTGCCTGTGGGGCATGTGAAGGTATTTGCAGAAACACCGGAAAACTTTGCCCTCGGAAACCTGACCGGAGGGATCGAAACTTTATCGCTGCGGGGAACGGTTGGCGAAAGTACGCAAGTGAAATTAACCATTAATGCAAGGGTGGAAACATCGCCTGAAAATCTAAATCGCATCGTTCGGTTTGCAATTCAGGAATGTTCAGGGGAAGCACTCCGTGTGACAATCGAATCATGGCGCTACATGCATCCGGGCAGGCCAACGCCAACCCATCGATTTGAAAAAGCATACCAGTAACATAAAAATGACCAGATGAACATGGCATCCGGCGGAACCAATCCGCGACGAAGGGGAATTCAATTTTCGTGATAATAAGGCGGTTTTCCGCTTTGCAGGTTAGAACAAGCGAAATTCAGGGAAAATACACTAATTTTTAAGTAAAATAACCAAGTGACAGCTTCTACTGGTATGAAATTCTTAGACAACTACAGCAGGAAAAAAATAGTCTTTATCAGCTTTATCAGCGCCATCTTTATTGCTTATCCCAACATTTCTTTTCTCCCCTGGGAACTGAGCTTTATGAACGAGGCCGCAAAGTGGGATCATATTATCTTCTTCTTTTTTCGCTACCTGTTTTTCTGCTTGTTGTCGTACATCTTATTGCAAGTCAACCTCAAAAAAATCGATTCGCTACATTTTGGAAAGCGGGTGCTTTACAATGGGCTAATCTGTGCGGCCGCCTACGGCATTTATGTGGCCATATCCTTGTCAACCTGTACAAAAGCCGATTGTTTCGGGAGTATCCTGCTGTTTCAGTTTGTAGTTGCGTGCATCCTGTTTTCGTTGTTCGGGCATATGTATCACATGGGGGCCATGCAACGAAAAAAAGAACAGGAAATAGAACAGCTCAAAATTGAAAACCTTCAAAGCCGCTGCGACGCGCTGGCCAATCAAATTAACCCACACTTTTTTTTCAATTCGCTGAATAGCCTTACCGCGCTCATCCGCAAAAAAGATGACCAAACCACCTTGGCGTTTGTCAATAAGCTATCCGATGTGTTTCGGTACATTCTTCAGAGCGAAAAGAAAGGCCTTGTTACGCTGCGCGAGGAGTTGGAATTTGTTGAAAGCTTTCGTTACATGATGGAGGTCCGTTTTGCAAACAAGTTGATTTTCACGATTCATGTTCCAGAAAACAAACTGGGCCTAAAACTGCCGGCTTTGTCGGTTTTACCGCTTATCGATAATGTTGTTGTGCATAATACCATCGACAGCCAAAACAAAATGGAAGTCCGTATTGAATTGAACGAGAACAACGAGCTGGAAATTTCGAACCCGGTTTTACCAAAAATTTCGCCGTCAGTAACTAATGGCACGGGGTTGAAGAACCTGGAAAACCGCTTCTACCTGATGATGGATCGCCACATCCGGATTGAAAAGGACACCACATGGTTTAGGGTTTATTTACCGTTAAAGTAACGACGATGAAACTATTGATTGTTGAAGACGAAACCGTAGCCTACGAAAATCTCCTTGCGATTATTCAAAGCTTTGATTCTTCCATTGACGTAATAGGGAATACCGAAAGTATCCGTCAAACAATACACTGGATGGAAAACAATGAGCTGCCCGACCTTATTTTGATGGATATCCATTTGTCCGACGGTAGTGCCTTTTCTATTTTTGATGCAATTGAAATTGAAGCGCCAATCATTTTTACCACGGCTTACGACGAACATGCAATTGAAGCCTTTAAGGTAAACAGCATTGATTACCTGCTGAAACCGATTAAACCGGAAGAACTGGAGCGTGCATTAAAGAAATACAGCAAACTAACCAGTGCGGACCGGCTCAAGTACTTGCAACATCTCGAAACCCTTGCTGCAAAACAATACACCGATAAGATTCTTGTACCTTACCGGGACAATCTGGTCCCGGTCAACCTGCTTGATGTTTCTTGCTTTTACACAACCGATAAAAGCACCTCTATTTACACCAGGCAGGGAAAACAATATCCGTATTCCAAAACCCTTGAACAGATAATGAATACGCTCAACCCGTCCGATTTTATTCGTGCCAACAAACAATTTATTGTTGCCCGCAACAGCGTGAGTAACATGACCATTTGGTATGATAGCCGCTTATTATTAACTTTGGATATTGCAACGCCTGAACAAATTTTTGTCAGCAAAAACAGGGCTTCCGAGTTCAAAGAATGGCTGGTAAACACGCGTTAGCGATTTTGAAAAAACCAAAAAATAACCCAAAAACGAACCGCTATGAAATTCACTAAATCATTGGTTGCCACACTTTGCTTCTTTTCACTGCAAAGTCAAGCACAGGATTGGCCCCAATTTCTGGGCCCCGAAAGAAATAACAGCTCACCGCAAAAAAACTTACTCCATGCCTGGCCCGAAACCGGCCCCGAAGTATTATGGACTGTTCCGGTGGGGCTTGGCTACGGAGGTCCTGCTGTTAAAAATGGCAACGTTTACCTGCTTGACAGAAACGATAGCATTGGCGACATTTTGAGAAGTTTCGACCTTGCGACCGGCAAAGAGCTCTGGAAACTTGAAGTTCCGGCACCAGGCGCGTTCCCCTTTCCGGGTTCGAGATGCGTACCGGCAGTTGATGAAACCAGCGTTTATGCCTGCGGAATAAAAGGCGACCTGATTTGTGTCGATATTGCCACACATCAACTTCGCTGGCAAAAAAATATTTGGACTGATTTTGGGGGAAGCAAATTGCCCACCTGGGCAATTTCACAATGCCCGCTGATTTACGGCGATTTGGTTATTGTTGCCTCACAAGCACCCGATGCAGGTTTGCTTGCCTTTAACAAACAAAACGGTAAGCTGGCATGGAAAACGCCAAACTTGGGTAACGGAACCTATGTTAGCCCAACAAAAGCAACAATTTCGGGCGAGGATCATCTGATTATGGTCACTTCATCGACGAACACGAACCGGAACCCGGAGGCTGAGAAAAAGCCCGGAAAGATAATCGGTTTGCACCCGCTCACCGGCAATGTGCTGTGGGAATACGCGAACTGGGACTGTCACAACTCGGTGCCAAATGCCATTGAAGCAGGCGACAACAAATTGCTTGTAGTTGCCGGCTACGAACTTGGTTGTGTAATGATTAAAATTGAAAAGGCAACAGATGGCAGTTATGCTATTTCCGAATTGTTTAAACACAACGAATTTGGCGACCAAACCAAACCGCCTGTTTTGTGCAATGGCTGTTTTTATGCCCAATTTGGTACCAACAACAAACGCGATGGCTTGGTTTGTATGGATATGGACGGAAATATAAAGTGGAAAACAAAAAATGCTCCCGGCTTCAATAAAGGCAGCATGATTTTGGCCGACGGTTTACTTCTGGCTACTGACGGAGCTGATGCTTTATACCTGATAGAACCGGATCCTGCAGCATTCAAACCATTGGCTTCGGTTAAAATTATGAAAGCCGGCGGTGTAGCTACCGGCGATAGGATGACCAACGTTGGTGGGCCAACCCAAAACTGGGCACCAATTGCCTTAGCCGACGGCAAACTTTTGATAAGGGATCAAAGCCGAATGCTTTGTTTAAAAGTGGCTGAATAGAAGAGTCATTCGAAATCTTACAATAGTACACTGGCCAAGAAGAGAAGGTTGTCAAGTTTTGGCAACCTTTTTTTTATTCTCCCTTTGATGTTGTTGGGCTAGCGTTAAATGCCCGATTTATGAACAAGAAGGGTTGATTTCGTATTGCTACAGTAAACGATCTCCCTTCGATCTCCATAATGGCCATATCGAAGTGCTATTGGTTTACTACAAAACGATTATAGCCCCGGTATAGCCTTCAGTATAGCCATCGTATGGATTTGGTATTGCTGAGGGGTGTGGAGTAATTCGAGTCCATTTGTAAGGGAAGTATTTTTGAATTTCTCTGTTGAAGCATAAGCTCCGGTGTAAATGCCTAAATGTTGTACATGAGTTCGTTGTATGGTAAGCATTCGCTAAACCCCGTCTATTTTCCCTGCCAATGAGTCATTAAGTTTGCTGTGAACCAAAAATGAAACAGAGATGCTCAATGCTCAAAAATTCCTGTCGATTTATCATGATTACCTGGCTTCGGGGCTGACTGTCCGGGATTATTGTGCCAACCAGCACATGAACGAGGCCCGGTTTTACTACTGGCAAAACAAACTAAAAGACCAACTTCCACCCAAGTGGGGATTCGTCCCGGTAGTTTTAAGCAGCGGGCAGCAAACTTCTGCTGTTCCCTTTTCCTGCGCAAACAAACAACGTCAACACCCCAAAAGTAGCGGTGAGCTTTGTTGTGAGATCAGCTATCCCAATGGCATTTCCGTGAAGTTGAGCGGAATGACTGATGCCGAATGCTTACGTTCATTGCTTCAGCTAACCGGGCAGTAGTATGTTCAGCCTGACCACCTCGATGAACTACTACCTGTATGCGCAGCCCACCGATATGCGCCGTAGTTTTTACACCCTCAGCGGTATGGTGACGGGCCAGATGGGGCGTAATGTGCAGGATGGCGATGTTTTCATTTTTGTCAACCGAAACTGCACGAGTATGAAAATCCTGCACATGGAATGCGGCGGATTGGTTATTTATCACCTAAAGCTCGAATCAGGCCGCTTCAAGCTCCCGGTTTTCGATCCGCAGACCAATACTTTTCGTGCCAGTTGGCATGATTTAATGACCATGGTGCAGGGCGCTGCCGGGGCTAAAGATATGAACAGGAAAAAGTGGATAAAACCTTCAAAATAAACAAGCTTACTTTCAGCTGACGCTGCAATTATTTGCCTGTTTTTGAGTATCTTCAAGGCATCAAAAACAGCCAGGGGAATGACTGAGGAAGACCACGATTTTGTGCAGCAACTGCTGGAACACCGCGACGAACTTTACCGCGAAACCGCCCGCTTGAAAAGCCGGATTTCGGAGTTGGAAAACTTTCAGGCGGAGAAAGCCGCTTACGACCAAAAACTGAGCCAGCAAGAGGAACTGATAAGCAAGCTCACCCGACAGGTTGAGATGCTCCAGCGCCGTATTTGGGGCAAATCGAGCGAAAAATACATTCCCGAAGACCCGCAGCAGCGCAAATTCGATTTTGACGGCCTTGATTTATTGCCCGAGGAACAAGCACTGGCCGAGGCTGCCCAAACCGAGATTGAAAGCTACAAAACAGTGCGTGTAAAGGTCAGCGAGAAGAAACACCCGGTGCGCAAGCCGCTCCCGGACAGCTTACCCCGCGAGGAAGTCCACATCTATCCCGAAGGAGTTGACCTGACAGCTTATGCTGAGCTGGCTCCCGAAGTGACCGAGGTGTTGGAACGCGACCCGGCCCGTTGGTATGTACGCCGGATTATCCGTCATAAATATGTACTGAAGGACAAAAGCGAAGAGGCTGAAAAACCGGTGGTCACCGCGCCGATGCCAGCCCTTCCGATTGCCAAAAGCTATGCAGGGGCAAGCGTTCTGGCCGACATTATCATCGACAAGTATGTGAACCACCTGCCGTTTTACCGGCAAATCCAGATGTTCAAGCAGCAGGGCATCTCCATTGCCCCGGCGACCATAAACGATTGGTTCTCCGGGGTAGCCGACCTGATGCGGCCTGTCTGGTTTAGGTTGAAGGAACTGGTGCTGGCCTCCGACTATATCCAAAGCGACGAAACTACCATCCCCATTATCCATAACGAAAAACACGAAGCCGTAAAAGGCTATCTATGGACAGTTAGGGCAGTGATGGAAAACCTGGTTTTCTTTCACTACGACCACGGCTCCCGGGCCGGGAAAGTAGCACTCAGCTTGTTCAAAGATTACCAGGGGGTCATCCAAACTGATGGCTACTCGGTTTACGATATGTACGAACGCAAGAAGGGCGTTTTGCCCATCGGTTGCTGGGCACATGCACGCCGTAAATTCGACGAAGCTTTAAAAGAAGACAAAGCCCGGGCATCGTACGCCCTGGAGCAAATCGGTTTGCTTTACGATGTGGAACGCCGCGCCGATCTGGAAAACCTGACCAATGAGCAGCGGGCTGAGCTGCGCTCCAGGTTGGCCTATCCGATTATGGTGGCTTTCGAAAAATGGATGGTCGGCGAACATTCCAAGGTCTTGCCCAAAGGACGGATTGGAAAAGCCATCAGTTACACCTACGGCATCTATCACAAATTAACCCGCTATCACCTGGATGGAAGACTGAAAATGGATAACAACCTGACCGAAAATGCCATCCGCCCTATCGCACTGGGGCGGAAAAACTGGCTGTTCTGTGGTAACGACAGTGCTGCGGAAAATGCGGCTGTTATCTATTCCATGATGGGCTGCTGCAAAGCGGCCGGGGTAAACTTCCGCGACTGGATGGTTTTCTTTCTGGAAAATGTTCACCGCTACGACAACGATTACACCAAGGATCTGGCTGAACTACTACCGCACAACTTCAAACCCCTAAGCCAAAGTCACTCCTAAACCGCTCAAAGTTCTCCGAACATTTTAAAGAAACTTTGAAAGAAAACCACTCCGTCTACAAAAACAAGACGAGGTTGGCCGAATGGTTACTCTTAACCGCAATCGGAGCAATCATTAAAATCCAGACAATAATTGAATTAAAGGAAAATGAATAAAAAACTACTGCCGATAAATTGCAAATTGCATTGCGGTGCCGGTGGTGTGCGTTGTCTCTGCTCCTTTCTTGACCGTCATATCCTGTTGGACACGGACGCTCTTCGAATTCCGCAACGACAACTTACAAGTGACCGGTTATAAGCGATATTAAAAATGAGCGTAATTCCATATTTTGACATCGGACAAAACAGAAACTTTCACCCTCATGTTGTGATACTTGGAGCTGGTGCGAGTTTGGCTGCACAGCCAAATGGAGATAAGTATGGTAGGAAACTGCCAACTCTAAAAAATATAGTAGAAATAACAGGTATTGAATCAAATCTCAAAAATCTGGGAGTCAATCTGCCAGTCGATGACTTTGAGGACGTTTTCGATACTCTACAGAAAGAACAGTCAGAAAATCCAAATTTTATAGAAATAAAAGAAATCATCTATGACTACTTTTCAAATATAATGATACCTGACGAACTTACCCTTTATGACAAATTAGTTCTTTCACTCAGAGAAACAGACCTAATTGCAACTTTTAATTGGGACCCGTTACTTTGCTTGGCATTCCAAAGAAACAGACATATAAAGGAGCTACCCCAATTAGCTTTTCTTCATGGGAATGTATTTGTCGGCAGATGCAGTAAGCATGGAACAACTGGATTTATTAATTGTGCTTGTTCCAAATGTTTTAAAAAGTTTGAAAAAGTAAATTTGTTATACCCAATTAAGAATAAAAATTACAATCAGGACAAATTCATAAATCAGGAATGGAAATTATTACAGAATTTTCTTGAGTATGCCTTTATGATAACAATATTTGGATACAGTGCTCCCAAAACAGATGTTGCTGCGAGAGAATTAATGTTTAAGGTATGGTCCGAAAATCGAATTAGAGATTTTGCAGAAATCCAAATAATAGACGTAAAACCGAAAGACAAGATTCATGATAACTGGCATGAATTCTTCATAAAACATCATTACTCAATAATTGAGAATTTTTCAGATTCTTTTACACTACTGAACGGGGAATAAAATAAAAGATGGGGTTAGTCCCCGAAGGTTTGGCCCCATGTTGTAAGTTTGTTTTGCGAACAATAAACAACATGGGTAAAAATACAGAAATAAAATTTGTCGGACAGCCGATTTTCAAACAGGTCATAAATTTACTTGAAGGGATTAATTTAACGGGGCTGGCCAAGAAGCACAATGCCGACTATTATTATAAAGCCTTTAAGGCAAAAACGCATTTGCTCACGGTTCTGT
>JBKEAN010000055.1:0-4986 GCA_047972415.1 Mangrovibacterium sp. | reverse complement strand
TCGTTCCAACCGCTTTGCTCCAATCGGGCATCATGATGCTCGGCCGTATAAATACTGTTGAAAACAACTGACCCCAACGATGTTTTCCAATCTTTGCCAGAAGTAATGGTCTCGCATGTACCGTCATCGTAAGCGATGCGCAAATCGAGACAAAAGGCCGGTCGGTTTCGCCAGGGTGCTTTGTGGAAATCCCATACGGCCGTTGACTGGTGGTTGTACCAGCCGTTGCCAAGCAAGACACCAATCGCATTCTTTCCGTTTTGCAGCTGCTTGGTTACATCGAAGCTGACATACAGGTTGCGGCGATCAAAGCGGGTATAAGCCGGGTTCAGCACATGATCACCCGTTTTCACGCCATTGATGTATAATTCGAACAAACCGGCAGCGGCCACATATACTCGAGCCGATTTTATGGCTTTGCCGGTTTCAAATTCCTTTCGAAAATAGGGTGCGGCCCTTTCATTCGCATCTTTATCATCGCTAATCCAGGCACCTTGCCAGTTGCTCATCCTCATCATTCCCGTTTCAAATGAGGCCACCTCCGAGTTAATTCTTTCATTCTTTTGGTTCCAAACCGAAACCGACCAAAAGTATCTGGTAAACGGTTTTAGCGGATCACCGCAGTAACGGATCAGCATGGCTCCTGATTCTACTTTGCCGGAGTCCCATGCGTTTCCCTGAGCATGGATCAGCTCAAGCGAGTCGGTTGATACCTGCACCTGGTAAGCCAGCTGTTTAGCGCCAAAACCCGAATCGGCCATCATCCAGGAAAGGCGCGGATTCGGGGAATCAACGCCAAGCGGGTTGACCAAATACTCGCAGCGAAGATGGTCAACTTTGGTCGAAATTTGGGCCTGTGAATAACCTGTAACGAAAACTATTGCGATAGAAATCAGTAGAGATTTCATAAATAAACAGATTAGATATTGAAAGCAAAACTCAAATTTCCGGGTTTGCGCAATACTCTTTCCAAAGTTCGGCAGGGCGGCTCCCGGTCAGTTTTACCCACGCGGCGTCTGTATATTGATGTTTTCGCATAAGCTCGTCCATCTTTTCCACAAACTTTTTGTTCTTGTGCTGCATAATCCACACAAAAAACCGGGCGGTTACGCGGTACGAGTTATCGTAGTTTTGCTTCGCGTTCACCTCGGGCAATTTCCATCCTGCACTCTCGTTGTCAATGCCGTACTTAAAGCGAACATAATCGGCAATCCCTTCGGTAACCCACCAGGGGCCATTGGTTTTGCCATAGTCTTGAACAATGTGCATCACTTCGTGGGTAACCACATCAATATCATTTGGATGCTTATCGAACCAATGTGGGTTGAACACAACAACATGGCCCGACGTTGCAGCAACCCCGTCGTAAGCCGGATCGATAATAAACGTAACTTCTCGTGCTGAACGGCGATTGTATAACTCGCACAACTGCGGATAAACGCTAAAGAATGTTTGCTGAAGCCTTTCGGTCAGGTTCTGGCTGAATCCAGCCTGCTTATTGCTGAAGATTAAGGTATAACCCGACTGACAAATTGTATCAGCACCAACAGGTATACAGTCTGCCTGTGCTGATACATTGCATTGTCCGAAAAATAGAAAACCAATCAGCAAAAAGCCTACTGTTCTTTTCATAACTGAATGATTATGTTTTTTTTTTGACGACTACCCTACTTAAACAATTCAAAAAAATGATTCATTATTTTGCTGCCGGATTCTGCTTCACTTTGCTTCTTTCGAGAACGAATACGGGAAATCTTCGTCTTTTGTACCGCGCTGCTTATTGGGTTCGTCTCCCATACCGAACGTAATTTTCGCCCCCTTCATCAAATCGCCGTATTTCAGGAAGTTTTTAGTCCAAGCCTGACCATTCAGGGTCATTGATTCCACATAGCGGTTGGCCGCGCTGTTATCGGGCGCATCAATTTCGATAGTCTTGCCGTTTTCCAGGGTTACTGTTATCTTTTTAAACAACGGCGCCCCCAACACATATTCGTCGGTTGCCGGGGCCACAGGGTAAAAGCCCATAGCGCTAAACACATACCAGGCCGAAGTTTGTCCATTATCCTCGTCGCCGCAATAACCATCTGCCTGCGGGGTATATAAGCGGTTCATGACCTCGCGCACCCGGTATTGGGTTTTCCAGGGCTGTCCGGCATAGTTGTACAGGTAAATCATGTGCTGAATAGGCTGGTTGCCGTGTGCATAGTTGCCCATGTTCATAATCTGCATCTCGCGGATTTCGTGAATCACTTGTCCGTAATACGAATCGTCGAAGATTGGCGGAACTACAAACACGGAGTCCAGCATACTCACAAATTCCTTTTTGCCACCCATCAGGTCAATTAGCCCCTGTACATCGTGAAATACCGACCAGGTATAATGCCAGCTGTTCCCTTCGGTAAAGGCATCGCCCCATTTAAACGGACTGAAAGGCGACTGAAAAGTACCATCGGCATTTTTGCCGCGCATCAGCTTGCTTTCTTTATCGAAAACATTTTTGTAGTTCATAGCACGTTTAGCAAACACGTCAATTTCTTTTTTAGGTTTGCCCAAGGCTTTACCCAACTCGTAAATGCAATAGTCGGCAAAGGCATATTCGAGCGTGCGGGCCACGTTTTCGTTGATACCAACATTATAAGGAACATAGCCCAGCTTGTTGTAATGCTCAACACCAAAGCGTCCAACCGAGTGCAAGGGGCCTTCTGTTTTCGAGTTTTTCACCACGGCATCCCACAAAGCGTTAATATCATAACCGCGCAAGCCTTTTAAATAAGCATCGGCCACAATGGTCGCCGAGTTCGAGCCAATCATACAATCGCGATGCCCCGGACTGGCCCACTCGGGCAAAAATCCGCTTTCCTTATAGGTATTCGCCAAACCTTCCTGTATTTTCTCGTTCAACGAGGGGTACATCAGGTTGAAGAAGGGGAACACGGCACGAAAAGTGTCCCAAAATCCGTTGTCGGTAAACATGTATCCCGGGAGCACCTGCCCGTTGTACGGACTGTAATGAACCACATCGCCTTTGGCATCAATCTCGTAAAACTTGCGTGGAAACAGCATCACCCGGTACAGGCACGAGTAAAAAGTTTTTATTTGGTCATCGCTTCCGCCCGAAACCGCAATCCGCGACAGCTCTTTGTTCCAGGTTTCTTTACCTTTAGCTTTCACCTGGTCAAAACTGTCCGTCCCCAGTTCCTTCAGGTTCAGTTCAGCTTGTTCATAGCTAATGAATGACGACGCTACCCGGGCATGTACTTTTTCGCCCTTTTTTGTTTTAAACTGAAGCGCAGCACCAACATGATCGTCCTGCTTTTCGGTAATGCCGTTCAGAACTTTGTCGCCGCTCCAAACCTGTCCCTTCATAAAAGGCTTATCGAAAACCACCACAAAGTAGTTCTTGAAGTTGTCAGGTACACCACCACTATTCCGGGTTGTGTAACCGATAATTTTGTTTTCTGAAGGAATAATCTTCACGTAGGAACCGCGGTCGAAAGCATCAAGCACCACAAACGACTGCTCGTTTTCGGGGAAAGTGAAGCGGAACATAGCCGCGCGTTCAGTCGGGGTAATTTCGGTCACCACATCGTAGTCGGCCAAATACACGCTATAATAATACGGGCGCGCCGTTTCGGCTTTGTGCGAAAACCAGCTGGCCCGCTCTTCACCTTTCAATTTTAATTCGCCGGTTTCGGGGAAAAGCGAAAACTGACCGTAGTCGTTAATCCACGGACTAGGCTGATGGGTTTGTTTGAAACCCTGTATTTTATCGGCATCGTAGCCATAAGTCCACCCGTCGCCCATTTTATTGGTTTGCGGGGTCCAGAAATTCATCCCCCAAGGCATGGCAATTGCCGGGTAAGTATTTCCGTTCGAGAGTTTAAATTCTGAATCGGTTCCCATCAGAATGTTGACCTGATCGACTGGAGAAAAATCCTGTGCCCGCAAACTTATTGAACCGAAAGCAAGCAACAGTAAAAGCGAAAAAGCAAAACGTCTACTCATGGCAAAAAAATGAATTATAAATATGATTTAGGTTGAAAAATATGCTAATTATTCATTTGCGTGCATCGTTTTAAACACAAGATAGCACATTAAAGCGGAACAAGGAAGCACAAATTTAAACATCTCTTTATAAAACAACCCGAACACCAAATTCACTCATTGGGATATTGATAAAATATCGTTTTTACCATCAAGTCACCTATAGCAAAAGTAGTTACCGCAAATTTAAGGACTAGTAAATTGACCTTTTTTATGATGGCTATAAACACAAAAAGCCGCGAATTTCGCGACTTTTTGTGCCCAGGACGGGACTCGAACCTGCACGCCGAAACCGGCACCAGCCCCTCAAGCTGGCGTGTCTACCAATTTCACCACCTGGGCATTCTTGTTTTGAACGAAACCCCGGAAATGCCTTTAATTGCCGTTCCGGAAATGTGAGTGCAAAACTAAAAAAGATTATCAAAATCTTTGCTATCTGCTCAAAAAAATATCAGCAAAATCAATTGCATACTTAATTGTACAATCCTTATATTTGAGAGCAAAGCAACCCAACACACAACAAATTGAATACCAGCAATACGGACATCAACGTTATTGTCGAATTTAAACAAGGTAATCCCAAGGCTTTTGAGGATCTATTTTACCGGCACCATCAAAAGCTTTATGCATTTTTGCTGAACCTGACACATTCCAAATTCGACAGCGAAGAAATTCTGCAGCAGGTTTTTGTGCGGATATGGGAGAAGCGCGATCTGTTTAATGAGCAATACCCCTTTGAAACTTGTCTGTTTAAGGTGGCGAAAAACACTTTTTTGAATTACACCCGAAAAAAAATCAACCAACGGATTGTTGACCAGAATATCGAGCTTTACACCGAACTGACAGCGGAAAACGCTGACAGCTATTTCATATTACAGGAAACCAATGAGTTGATTGAATCAATCATTTCGTCCATGCCGCCAAAAAGGCAACAAATCTTCC
>JBKEAN010000054.1:0-11730 GCA_047972415.1 Mangrovibacterium sp. | reverse complement strand
AATGGCCGGAACTCGGCTTCCAGTATTTCGAAAAACGGAGCGGAATTGTACGCCGAAACAATGGCTTGCCAATGAATATGTTGCCAGTTGGTGTCGTACGAGATGCGCAAATCAGAAATGGATTGTTTTGGGCTACGTCCTTTTTCAACCGGTACAATCAACGCTTCGGGGCCGTTTGCCGCTAAAATAATAGTGCGATTTCGGTAAGTTTGCTTTATGAAATGCTCGTGCGTTTCAAGCCAAACTTCGGGATAAAGTAAAAATTTGGTAAAAAATTGTACTGGCGGCAGGTAGGCCGTGCTCAGCAAAATAGCGGGTTGTTCCATTGAATTTACGCGTCGAAAAAATCGTTGTCTTTTCCACCGGTCATGGGGGTACCTTCCGGATGTTTTTCGACTTCAGTTTTGGCTTCTTTTAGTTGTTGCAGCTCTTTATGAAGGCTTTTTATGGTCGATTTCAACCGCCAAACTTTTGGATAATCAATAATAACTGCAGCAATAAACCCAATAAGTACGCAAATGAGGAGTGTTAATACCAGCGGTACTTCGTTCAGTTGCCAGAATAGTACATGAACATCGATGGCCACACTATTTTGCAAAGTGAAAACTACCAGCAACAGCGCTAATAGCAATAAGATGATAATTCCTGCTGACATCGTTCTGTTTTTTCGTTAAATTATGAAAAAGGACAATCAACCCAACGATTAATTATCCTTTTTCGGTTTTAGCCGTTGTTTTTAATCAGTGCACAAAGCTGAACAGCCTGCTCCAGCGAATACTTGCCGGAAAGCTTTTCTCTTTGTCGAGCGACAGCCAGATAAACACTGCTTTTCCAACCACATGATCTTCGGGAACAAAGCCCCAGTAACGCGAGTCGGCCGAGTTGTGGCGGTTGTCGCCCATCATCCAGTAATAGTCCATACCGAATGTGTACTGTGTGGCAGCACTGCCGTCAATATAAATGGTACTGTCTTTTACGGCTAAATCATGTCCTTCGTAAACATCAATTATCCGTTCGTAGAGCGGCAGGTTATCTGGTGTAAGCTGAATGGTTTGTCCTTTTTTGGGGATACTGAGGGGGCCGAAGTTGTCCACGTTCCACGGGTGTTTTTCGCTGAACGGGAAAATATTTCGATCCCAGTTTCCGGCAGCAATGTTTACCCGTTTTACTGCTGTAACGTTACTTAGTTTTTGTATTTTTTCCACTTGTTCGTTGGTCATCGGGAACAAAAACTGTGAGTTGCTGATAGGTTGCTGGTCCGATTTGGAAATTCCGATTTCTTCGAGTGTCCGTTTGTTGATGGCACTGCCGTTGGTACTCACCACATAATCGTATTGAATACCGGCAATAGGGGTTTGTGCAGTACCGTTTACATAAGCCTGCCCGTCTTTAATTTCAACCACATCGCCCGGGACACCAATGCAGCGTTTGATGTAATTTTCGCACTTGTCAACCGGTCGGTTGATGATTTCGCCAAAGCTGCGTTTGTCGCTCCAAACCTGTTCGCGACCATAATTACGTACCAAGCTGTAATAGCTTTGCGAAGGGATAGCCGTTGCAACCGTGTCGCCCTCAGGGAAATTGAATACTACAATATCGTTGTTTTTTACATGCCCAAAACCGGCAATACGCCGATAAGGGTTTTTAATCCACTCGACATACGATTTGGTATTTTGGGTGAATGGCATGGTGTGGTGCACAAACGGAAACGACAGCGGCGTATTGGGTAGTTTGGGCCCGTACGATGTTTTGCTTACAAACAGGAAATCGCCAACCAGCATCGATTTTTCCATCGACGGGGTGGGGATGGTGTACGCCTCAATAAAAAACATACGGATAAACGTAGCCGCAATTACCGCAAAAATAATCGCGTCAATCCACTCCACCGTTTTGGTTTGCTTGCCGTTTGGCGGGTTCTTTTTCTTCCAGAAAGCCCAATGGACTTTTTTGGTAATGTACATGTCGAAAATAATGGCCAGTCCGATGAACCACCAGTAGTTTTGGAGCCAGATTACCCACAAACTGTAAAGCAGTCCAACAAAAATGAATTTGAACCATTTATTGGTTAATAATTTTCTCATGCGCTTATAAGTTTAAAAGATCATTCATCGTCAGGATGCCTTTCTTGCCAATGCTGTACTCGGCGGCCAAAACAGCGCCAAGGGCAAAGCCGTTGCGGTTTTTGGCATTGTGTTCAATTAGGATGTAGTCCACATCTGATTCGTATTTAACACGGTGTATACCAGGGACTTTGCCTTCGCGGAGTACGCCAATGTGCATTTCTTTGCTGTTTTTGGGATGCTCCAGGGTCCAGCTGGTTTTTGCTGGGTAGTTTTCAATTAAACCGTCGGCCAGGGTAATGGCAGTCCCGCTCGGAGCGTCGAGCTTTTGGGTGTGGTGTACTTCGGTCATGCTCACGTCGTAACCTTCGCGCCCGGTCATTAGTTGAGCCAGTTTTTTGTTCAGTGCAAAAAACAGGTTCACACCAAGGCTGAAGTTTGACGCATAAAAAAAAGTTCCGTTAGCCACTTTCATTTTGGCAATAACCTCATTTTTATGCTCCAGCCAGCCGGTTGTTCCGCTCACTACAGGAATACCTGCTTCGAAACACAATTTGTAGTTAGCAATAGCCGAATCGGGAATGGTGAACTCGATGGCCACATCGGCTTTTTTCAGGTTTTCAACGTTTAAGTCCTGTTGATTTGATATGTCATATTTTCCAACAACTTCGTGACCGCGATCCTGGGCAATTTGTTCAATAATTTTACCCATTCGTCCGTATCCTATCAATGCAATTTTCATCAGTAAGTAATTTGTCTTTTTAATGGTCTGATGGAACTCACATGTTGCTGGAAATTATTTTCAACGGCATTTGCGTTGTTTCGCAACATGTTCGTTTCATCTTATTCTTTTCAAAATTTCGCGAAATTCTTTTCTCTTCGTTTTCAACCCCGTATTAATTGTTGCTTTCGTACAATATCAGCATTCGGTTTACGATTCTGTATTGTTGCGTGTTTTATATACTGATTGATAGTGGATTAGAATTCGCCGGTTCATTCCGTTTTTGTTAAGGTGTACAAAGATAAAAATATCACTATAAAACTACGGCTTCTCGTGGTTTTCATCCCATTTTTTAGGTAAAGCTTAATTTTTTACCGGTTTGTGAGCGAAGTTGAAAGCGGGCTAAACGGTTGAAGGAGGTTGAATGCGGTTGAGCACATGTCTTTTTTTCTGTTACATTCATTGTTTTTGTGTTGTATATATGATAGTTAAATAAAGTGGATAAAAAGAGTTGGATGGTTGAAGAAAGTTGAAATATAGACGACAATTGCTTTCAAAGGTTTTGCATTGCTTTCTATTTTCCGGTTAGGATTTCTTTCGGGCAGCGCTTACTTTTACACAAAAATTTGGCTATGAGAATACAAATGCAGCGAGTTGCTGCCATTCACGATTTAAGTGGTTTCGGGCGGGCTTCGCTCACCGTGGTTATTCCTATTTTGTCGTCTATGGGCATACAGGTTTGTCCGCTTCCTACAGCGGTGTTGTCGTCGCACAGTGCGTTCCCGGGGTTTCACCAGCGCGATTTGAGCTCCGAGTTACCAGGCATGATTGCACACTGGAAACGCTTGAATATTCGGTTCGACGCCATTTATTCGGGCTACCTGGGAGCAGTTGACCAGATTGACATGATGAAGGAATTTATTCACGATTTTGCGTTGCCCGGGCAACTGGTTGTTGTGGACCCGGTATTGGGCGACAATGGTAAATTGTATTCGACTTTCAATACAAGAATGGTTGAAAAGATGAAAGAATTGGTGGCTCATGCCGAAGTAATTACACCGAATTTGACTGAAGCTGCACTTTTACTGGACGAAGAGTATCGCACAAAAATAAGTCTTTCGGAACTGAAAAGCTGGTGCACCCGGCTGGCCGCACTTGGCCCCAAACAGGTAATTATTACAAGCGTTCCCGACGAAAACTTGCCGAACAAAACCTCGGTGATAGCCTATAACTCGGACGATAAACGTTTCTGGCGGGTAAGTTGCGATTACCTTCCGGCCAATTATCCGGGTACAGGCGATGCCTTTGCCAGTGTAATGGTGGGTTCGTTGTTACAGGGCGACAGTTTGCCTATTGCGCTCGACCGTGCCGTTCACTTTATCGCAATGGGTGTACGTGCAACTTTCGGGCACGGTTATTTACCCGCCGAGGGTATTTTAATCGAAAAGGTACTTCCCTCGTTAAATGCACCGGTACAAATAAGCAGTTACCAATTGCTGAATTAATTTTGATGAAGAAAACGGATATGGAACAACACCCGAAAATAGGACTGGTGGCGACCGATTTGGACGGAACGCTGCTCCGGCGTGATAAATCAATTAGCCCGGAAGACTGGGGAATGCTCGAAATGTTGGGCGAGCGGCAGATTATCAGGGCAATTGCCACCGGACGGAATTTCAGGAAAGTGAAGGAGGTTATTCCGGAAAATGCCCCTTTCGACTATGTGGCGTTTTCGTCGGGGGCGGGTATTTACGATTGCCGCAACAACGAACTGGTTTTTAAACAAAACATACCGGTTGATACGGTTAATGGGATTGTGGGACAGCTAGTTGGGCGAAAGCTGAATTTTTACCTGTTTCGCGCGGTTCCCGAAAATTCGTATTGCTGGTATTACCGGGGCGAGCACCTTTGTCCCGAGTTTGAACGTTATTACGATTTTCACCGCGATTTTGCCAGCCTGATGCCTGTGCCCGAAAAGCTGGACAGTGAAGCCTGCCAGTTTCTGGTTATTTTTGAAACAGCCGCAGCTTATCTGGAACTGAAGCACGAGCTGGAAACGCATTTTCCCAACATTCGCATCCTTCGGGCCAGTTCGCCGCTCGACACGGGCTATATTTGGATGGAAATTTTCCATCACGATGTATCGAAAGGCCATGCCATCCGCTGGTTGTGCGATAAACACGGGATTCCGCACCAGGCAACCTTCAGCATTGGAAATGACTATAATGACCTTGATTTGCTCGATTTTACATCCATCTCGTACCTGGTTGAAAATAGTCCGGATGAACTGAAAAACAAGTATCTGCTGGCGCCAAGCAACGAAGATAGCGGTTTTAGCGCTTCGCTGCGAAAGCATTTCAATTTAGCTTGAACATGGGTAAAAGGGGCTGGTTTTTTAGGACCTCAGCTTTAAAAGATATTCCCTTGCTGCCTTGTTTTTTCGGATGTCGGAAATCAGTTTTATGGTACCGTGTTGTTTTTAACTTTTCTTTAACAAAATACCCCTGATAATTTTCAATCGACGATTAAACTTGTGTTTAAGATTGAAGTCAAAAGGCTGGTTTTTGAAAAAAACGAAATTCGTTGACGAAAGCTTTTGAACAATTTTTTTTTAAATCTGAAAACAAGCTGAAAAGCATTAAAATTGAAATTATTATGAAAAAGTTAGTATTGATTTTGGCACTTTTTGTAGCTGTTGTTACTGTTGCCGAAGCACAACGCAACACCGGTTCACGTCCGTCGCAAAGCCAGTCGGGAGAACAATGCGGCCAACGCATGTCTCCGGAAGAACGCCTGGAAAAACAAGTTACCAACATGAAGGAAAAACTTGGGTTGAGCGAGGAACAAACAACAAAAGTAACAGCACTGCTAAAAGCAAACCAGGAAAAGCAACGTGCAGCTTTCGAAAAAGCCCGTGAAAGCGGCGCTCAACCAGATCGCGAGAAAATGCGTACGCAAATGCAGGAAAGCATGAAAAAGCAAGATACCGACATTAAAGCATTGCTGACTGGCGAGCAAAAAACCAAGTACGATGCGATGGTGAAAGAGCGTGAAGAACGCATGAAAAACCGTCAAGGCGGGCCTGGTGGCCGCGATGGACAAAACTAACCGCAAATTGCGTTAGTACAGAGCCGCTTCGCCACTGGAGCGGCTTTTTTGTGCTCGTGTGGCAGCGGCCGGCAAGGCAAATTAAAAAGCGAAATCAGGAATCCAGTTTTTTGATAAGCTTTTCGGCTTGTGCCAGCTCGTCCACTTTTCCCAGATCCATCCAAACCGATTCGCTGTCGACAAACGCGCGGATAGTTTCGGTTTTTGCCAGTTGAAGGTACAGATCGATGATCGAAAATTTTCCGGTTTCCGTAATCAAGTCAATTAAACGGGGCTCAATAAGGTGAATACCGCTAAAAGCGAATGCTTCGGCCTGTTCAATTAGTTCAGGGCGGGAAATCTTCATTTCGCCGGTTTTTTCATTTTTCCATCCAGACAAAAGCCCATCGTTAAACAGCAGGTAACGCGTGGTTTGGCGGGCGCGAACAACCAAGGTTGCCAACGCCGGATTTTTCCGATGGGTTTCCAGAATTTTTCTGAAATTGAGATTGGTGAGAATGTCAACATTCACGAGTAAAATTGGCTCATTGCCAGTTAGTAATGGCTTGGCTTTCAGTAAGCCTCCGCCAGTGTCGAGCAATAAGTCACGCTCGTCCGAAACCCGGATGTTCAGCCCGAAATTTTGTTTAGCGTTCAGAAAAGCACAAATCTGGTCGGCAAAGTGGTGCACATTAATCACTATGTCTGAAACCCCGTTGGCTGCTAATTGCCGGATACAGCGTTCCAGTAAAGTTACGCCGCCAACCTCGACCAGCGCTTTGGGTTTGTTGTCGGTCAATGGTTTCAGCCGGGTGCCGAGCCCGGCAGCAAAAAGCATTGCTTTCATGCTCATTTCAACGCGTTGCGGAGCGCCAGCATTTTGATGGCTGTAATGGCGGCTTCGTCGCCTTTATTACCTAAACGGCCACCGGCACGGTCGAGCGCTTGTTGTTCGTTATCGGTTGTCAATACGCCAAAAATGAATGGTTTGTTGTACTTCAGGTTCAACTGTATGGTTCCTTCGGTTACACCATCGCAAATAAAATCGAAGTGGCGGGTTTCGCCCTGAATCACACAGCCAAGCAAAATTATGGCGTCGGCATGGGTATATTCGGCCATGTATTGCCCGCCCAGTGGGAGTTCAAACGTTCCAGGAACGTGTTTTACCTGTATGTTTTCTTCTTTAGCACCGTGTTTCAGCAGCGTGTCCACTGCGCCTTGAGCCAGTGCACCGGTTATTTGGTAATTCCATTCGGCCACCACAATGCCGAATTTCATGTCCTCGGCCGACGGTACCGAAGACAGGTCGTATTCCGATAAATTTTTTGTTGCCATTTGTCTGTTTTTTGCAAAAATAAAAAATCCCCTTCAAAGAGGGGATTCGGTGCTATAAATCGAATAATCCTTATTTATTCATGTTCATTTCTACCCGGGCAATGTACTTGTCAATGGTACGTGCTTCGGTCGAAGTGGGGTAGTCTTTCTTAATTTGCTGATAAACCTCCAGCGCATCGGCGTATCTGGCTTGGGCTTCCATTAATTGGCCTGCTTTCATCAGAAAAACCGATGTGGTAAACTCATTTTTGTAACCGTAAGCTTTTTTGTATGCGCTTAGTGCTTTGTCGGCTTGGTTTAGTTCGGCGTAACAGTCGCCTTTAGCGCCTTCAAGTACAGGGGCCAAAACCAGGTCTTCGGTGCTGAATTTGTTCAGGTAGCTCAGTGCATCTTCGTATTGGCCCAGGTGCATATACGAAATACCAGTATAATAATTCGATAATTTTCCGGCCTTAGTCATGCCATAGTCGTCTATAATATCCAGAAAACCAGGATTTGTACCATCGCCGTTAATGGCCAGGTTAAACGAGTCTTTCTCGAAATACTGCTCGGCAAAGAACATTTCTTCCTGTGCCGATTTTTCTTTTGGTTGAATATATAATTTGGTGAACCCCAGGTAGGCAGCAACTACAACCACAATAGCTCCAATAGCGATAGTCAGGACTTTCTGGTTTTTTTCAATGAATTGCTCCGAACGGGTTAAAGCGTTTTCAACTTCCACCAAGTTGTCGTCTTTTTTTACGTTTGTATTCTTTGTCATTTTAAGTATGATTAATCGAAAATTGTGTCGCAAAAATATACTTTTTTACCAAACTGGCACGAGCCGGGCTTTATAAAATTTAATATTAATCAACATATTGCTGTTCGTTACGTTAGCGCAGCCATAGTCGGTTTTGCTTTTTGCCTTTTGCTTGAAGTTGCAACCGGGAAAGCAAGCGGACGGTGTAATTTGTTCGGCTTTCTGTGGCGGTGGATTTCCCCGAGTCAGCGTAATTTTATTAAATTTGCTTTGCAAACACGGTTTCCATGTATCTCGAAAGTTTATCCTTACTCAATTTTAAAAATCTGGAAGAGGTTGATATTCAATTTTCACCCGATTTGAATTGTTTTATCGGCAACAATGGGGCGGGTAAAACAAACCTCATGGACGCCATTTATTACCTGTCGTTCTGCAAAAGTTTCCTGAATCCGGTTGACAGCATGAACATTAGGCATGGGGAAGAGTTTTTTGTGATACAGGGAAAGTACAGCAGGAAGGGAACGGAAGAAATTATTCATTGCGGGTTGAAGCAGGGACAAAAGAAAAGTTTTAAACGCAATAAAAAGGAATACCAACGATTGAGCGAGCACATTGGTTTGTTGCCCTTGATTGTCATTACTCCCTCGGATGCCGATTTGATTATGGGCGGAAGCGAGGAACGGCGAAGATTTTTGGATTCGCTTATTTCGCAATACGATACGCAGTACCTCGATGCGCTGGTCCGCTACAACAGGGCGCTTTTGCAGCGTAATAAATTGCTAAAACAGTTTGCAGCCGAACGTTATTTCAGCGAAGAAAGCCTGGAAGTTTGGAGCGACCAGTTGGCCCATTACGGCGAACAAATACACACGAAACGGGTCGAGTATATTGCCCGGCTGGAACCTATTTTTCAGCATTATTACGAGCTGATTTCGTCGGGGAAGGAGCAGATTGCCATGACGCATGAGTCGCAATTATACGAGGGCGACTTTTCAACCCAACTAAAAGAAAGCATTGAACGCGACCGGATGTTGCAATACACCTCGGTTGGGGTTCATAAAGATGATATTCTTTTTAAACTGGGCGATTTTCCGATTAAAAAGCTGGGTTCGCAAGGGCAAAAAAAAACATACCTGGTAGCGATGAAATTGGCCCAATTTGATTTTATAAAAACGATGGCCGGGATGACACCGATTTTGTTGCTGGATGATATTTTTGACAAGCTCGACAAAAGCCGGGTAGAACAAATTGTGAAACTGGTGGCCGACGAGCACTTTGGGCAAATTTTTATGACCGATACCAACCGTGAACACCTCGACCAGATTATTCGGGAATTGCAGGCCGATGCTAAAATTTTCAGGGTGACGGACGGAGTTGTAAATGATGTGACTGATGAGAAGAAGTAATACCGAAAAACTGAGCGAAGTCCTTCGCCAATATATTGAGCAAAATAAGCTTCAACCCAAACTGTCGGAACTGAACATTGTGGACTCGTGGGAAGAGCTCATGGGCAAAACAGTAGCATCGTACACCGAGGAATTGCGCATTAGCAACGGGACACTTTTTGTGAAGCTGAGTTCGCCCATTTTGCGGAACGAGTTGGTTATGGGGCGCGAAATCATAAAAAAGCGCCTGAACGAGCGTGCAGGCGCTGAAGTTATCCGACAGATTGTTTTTCGCTGATTAGAACCGTTCCACGCGCGAAAAGAAAAAGTCGCTTTCGCGAATGGCGCTGGCATCGGAATCGGAACCGTGAATGGCATTGTGAGTTTTCGACTCGGCATAGAGTTTCCGGATAGTGCCCTCTTCTGCTTCAATCGGGTCGGTACAGCCGATAAGTTTCCGAAAATCGGCGATGGCATTTTCTTTTTCCAGAATGGCAACGACAATAGGCGATTGGCTCATAAAGTCGGTCAGGTCCTCGTAAAACGGTTTTCCTTCGTGCTCCTGGTAAAATTCGCACGCCTGTTCTTTCTTCAGTTTCGTGTATTTCAGAGCTTTAATCACAAATCCGGCTTCGTTAATTTTTGCCAAAATTGGGCCGGTCAGATTTCGTTCAACAGCTCCCGGTTTAATAATCGTAAAGGTTACTTTGCCTGGCATATACGTTTGTTTAAATTTTGGAAAAGTGAATTTTTTAAAATTAAAAATTAAAACAATTCGAAATGATGCCGGTTTCATTATTTTTATATTTGTACATCCTATAAAATAAAATTGGTTTGAAAGCATTTGACTTAGAATACATTAATCGGTTTAGGAAAGCAGTGGAAACCGAGCAAGGCACTATCGTTATTGTTCCTCATGTTAATCCCGATGGCGATGCTATTGGCTCCGTTCTGGGTTTAGCAGCCGTGCTGAAGAATGCCGGAAAGCAGGTTGTGGTTATTTCGCCCAATCATTTTCCCGATTTTCTGAAGTGGATGAAAGGAGCCAAAGATGTGTTGGTTTATGTGAATGCCCGCGAAAAATCAAGCAAGATAATGAACGAGGCCAGTATGCTCATTTGCCTCGATTTCAATCACCTGTCGCGGACAGGGGAAATGCGTGAATTGATTGAAAAATGGAACGGGAAAAGTGTGTTGATTGACCATCACCCCTATCCGCAAGGATTCACTGATATTCAGTTTTCGTATCCCGATTATTCTTCAACTGCCGAACTGGTGTACCACATTGTGAAGGCAATGGGCTACGGGAATTTTGTTAACTTGGATGCAGCCGAGTGCCTGTTTTGCGGAATTATGACCGATACCGGTTCGTTTGACTACAATGTATCCGATCCGCAAACATTTAATACCGTGAGTGAATTAATTGCACGGGGCGTTAATCCGGAAGACGTGCATGGGCGCGTGTACGACAATTACTCGGTTGATCGGCTGCGCCTGATGGGTTATTGCCTGAGCGAGTGCATGGAAGTTTTTCCTGAGTACCATGCCGCAGTGATGTACCTATCGCGCGAAACACAAAAACGTTTCAATTATCAAAAAGGGGATAATGAGGGTTTTGTGAATATGCCGCTTTCGATAAAAGGAATTCACTTCAGCGCCTTTTTTACCGAAAACGACGACCAGGTGAAAGCTTCGTTCCGCTCGAAAGGCGAATTTGCAGTGAATGAGTTTTCTACAGCCCATTTTAACGGCGGCGGGCATCGCAATGCTGCCGGTGGCGAAGTATTTACCAGTTTGAGGGAAACGGTTGACAAATTCCGCAAGTTATTGCCCGAATATGCAGAAGAGCTGAAAAAAACACATCTGGAGTAGGCGGTGATCAGTCGCAGTTGCAGTGGTCAGAATCTAGTTGTCAGTTGTCCAGCCCCCTAATATCTGTCATCTAAAATCTGTTATCTAGTTCTAATGTCGCATTCATAAATTGTTAGCATGAATATGCAGCAGCTACAATTTTTCCGACAATTGCTCCCGGGACTTATTCCTTTGTTTGCTTTTCTTGTTATTGATGAGGTTTGGGGAACACAAGCTGGTTTAATAGCGGCTTTAGCTATCGGGGTGGGCGAGTTGGGCTGGATTTGGTTTCGCGAGCGGCGTTTCGAGCGTTTTGTGTTGTTTGATACCCTGTTGTTATTGGTTTTGGGAGCTGTTTCGTTGGTTTTGCATAACGATATTTTTTTCAAACTTAAACCAGGTTTGGTTCAGCTTATTTTATGCGCTGTGCTGGCAGCTTCGGCTTTTTCAAATTTGAATCTTGTTGGTTTAATGAGCCAGCGCTATATGAAAGGCCTGCAGATGAGCGAAGCACAGGTTCGGCAAATGCGTACCACTCTGAAACTGCTGTTT
>JBKEAN010000053.1:0-29998 GCA_047972415.1 Mangrovibacterium sp. | reverse complement strand
GTTCAACTTCTTCACCTTTGCCAGAGCGGGTTCCACCATGTGCGGTTTCAGAAAACCCCACGATTTTGAAGCTCGCGAACCTTCGGGAATACCGTTCAGGTATTTGTCGGTGAGCAGGCCCTGCGCCAAAGGCGAAAACGGGATACAGCCAATACCTTCCTGTTCCAGAACATCCAGCAAACCACCTTCAACCCAACGCTCGAACAAACTGTATTTGGGTTGATGGATAAGACAAGGTGTGCCCAGTTCGCTCAGTATCCGGGCGGCTTCGCGGGCTTTGTCGGCCGGATAGTTCGAAATGCCGGCGTACAGCGCTTTACCCGAACGAACGGCGTGGTCAAGCGCCATCATGCTTTCTTCGATCGGTGTTTCGGGGTCGGGCCGGTGATGGTAGAAAATATCGACATAGCCGAGCCCCATTCGTTTCAAACTTTGGTCGAGGCTTGAGAGGATGTACTTGCGGCTTCCCCAATCGCCATAGGGGCCAGGCCACATCAGGTAGCCTGCTTTGGTCGAAACAACCAGCTCGTCGCGGTAAGCCGATAAGTCCTGCTTGAGTATCCGGCCAAAATTTTCTTCGGCCGATCCGGGAGGTGGCCCGTAGTTGTTGGCCAGGTCGAAGTGGGTAATTCCCAGATCGAAAGCCCTGCGAATCATGGCTCGTCCGTTTTCAAAAATGTCAACCCCACCGAAATTGTGCCACAGCCCCAACGAAAAGGCCGAAAGTTTTAGGCCCGAGCGTCCGCACCGCCGGTAGGGCATCTGGTTGTAGCGGTCGGTATTGGCTTGATAGCTCATGTTGGTCGTATTTTTGTGTTTCACCCAAAGATAGTTTTCCATGCTGAATAACAAACCCGGAATATGAAAGGATTGTGTATTTTAGCACGAAAGCAAAACCAATAAACATGCAGCACGAAAAACCAACCAACCGACCGTCGCCGATATATGTTGTGTCTGGTGGAAAAGGATTAGCCGGCAACAACATGGTACAGTCGCTGCTGATACAGTATCCGAATAATAATGTGCAGGTAATTATTGTCCCTCATGTGATGGAAGAAAGCCAGATTGACGACGTCATTCTGAAAGCCAAGCGGGATGGGGGACTGATTGCCCACACCATGGTAGTGCACGTTATGCGGCGTTACCTGATAACGCGTTGTACGGAGGAAGGAGTTGACAATATAGACTTTATGGGCCCTCTGGCCGAGTATCTTGATACCAAACTTGAAATACCCGCTACGCAAACTCCGGGATTGTTCCGCGAAATTAAGCAGCAATATTTCGACCGGATCGATGCCATTGAGTTTACCCTTGACCACGATGATGGACTGAGCCCCCAACGTTTGTACGAAGCCGAAATTGTACTGGTGGGCTTGTCTCGTGCTGGGAAAACCCCGTTGAGCGTTTACCTGGCACTGTACGGATGGAAAGTAGCCAATGTGCCGCTGGTACCCGGAATTGCCCCGCCCGAAGAGCTGTTTAAAATAGATCCGGGACGCGTTTTTGGCCTGCAAATAAGTTCGCACCAGCTGATTTCGCACCGGATGAAACGGTTACGAAACTTCAAAAATACCGATAATACCAGTTATGTGGACGAACGACAGATACGGGAGGAAATTCAATATGCCAACCTGGTTTTTCTGAAAGGTCGGTTTACTGTAATCCCGGTGACTAATAAACCAGTAGAGTCGTCGGCCAACGAAATTATCGGGCACATGAGTTCCCGTTTCGATTTTGGCGGAAGGCGCATCCATTCGCCGTTTCATGGCTCGGGGCACGACGAAGTGACGGCTTGATCAAGATAAGATCCTGCGGTTCGGAATTGGTTTAAATAGGCGAATACAGCGAATTTTTGCTTCGCTGTTGTTCATACTTTGTTATCTTTACAAACCAGCTTTTGGAAAATCAAAATATGGTACTTAAAACAACTAAATCATACAGATAATGAATAGAAAAGCAACTGTCGGAATAGATATCGGCGGAACAAACACAGCAATCGGAATTGTAGATGAAGATGGAAACGTGTTGGCAAAAGACAACATTGAAACACCCGGACATGGTGATATTGACCGTTACATCGCTGATTTAACCGTTGCTGTTAAGGCGCTGATTAAATCGGTAAAGCTGGTTAACCCAAACATAGAGATATTGGGTATTGGCGTGGGTGCTCCCAATGGGAACTATTATAACGGAACCATTGAGTATGCCCCAAACCTTTCGTTTAAAGGAGTTATTAACGTGGTGGGTTTACTGAAGGAAAAATTTCCGGAATACCAGGCAATTGCACTAACCAACGATGCCAATGCCGCCGCTATTGGTGAAATGATATACGGTGGCGCCAAAGACCTGAAAAATTTTGTGATGTACACGTTGGGAACCGGTGTTGGAAGCGGTATTGTTGTTAATGGCGATCTGGTTTACGGACATGACGGGTTTGCAGGCGAATGCGGGCATACCATGCTGGTTCCGGGTGGACGTGCTTGCGGTTGCGGCATCCCAGGCCATCTCGAAGCCTATTGTTCGGCTCCGGGGATGAAACGGACAGCGTTTGAAATTATGGCCCGCGATAATGCCGGTAACAGTTTGCTGGCCGACAAGTCGTTTAAAGAGCTAAGCTCGAAAATGATTTTCGATGCTGCCGAAAAAGGCGACAAAGTGGCTTTGGAAGTGTTTGAACAAACCGGCAAATGGCTCGGACAAGGGCTGGCCGATACGGTTCACCACCTTAGCCCGGAAGCCATCTTCTTGTTTGGAGGGCCAACCGCCGCCGGCGACTATATTTTTAAACCAACCAAAGAAAGTATGGAAGCTCACCTGCTGCCTATCTTCAAAAACAAAATCAAGATTCTGCCTTCGCAGCTAAAACCCGGCGATGCCGCCATTGTGGGAGCCAGCGCTTTGGTTTGGAAAGAATTGGACAAACACGCTTAGCAGCGCATGTAATCACATATCGAAAGGGGGTTTCGTCAGAAACTCCCTTTTTGTTTGTGCGGCTTCCTCAAAAAGTAACCTATTCCTGCTACCTTTGCAATTCAGTTTAAAACAGGCTTATGGCATTTACTGCATTTCGTGGAATGAACGCGTTTTCGCAATTGTTGATGGCGCTTTTTGTAATAATGGTTTCGGTAATGGGGGTGATGGTTATTGCCGTATTGCTAGCCATTCCGGTACTTGGTTTCGACCGGTTGATTGGGGTTTTGAGCGAAGCCAATTTATATGACGAAGGGAGCATTATGGTGTTGAAATACATTCAAACGGTGCAATCTGTTGGGATGTTTGTACTTCCGCCCCTGCTGATTGGCTGGCTGTTCGAAGGCGACTTCAGGCGCTACCTGTCAATGGATCGGCCTATATCGGGGCGTATGAGTGCCTTGGCTGTTGTTGGTTTGGTTTTGGCCATTCCCGCTATTGCTTTTATCGGCTACCTGAATCAGGTAATAAGCTTTCCCACTTGGCTGGCTGAAGTCGAAGGCTGGATGCGTGGGATGGAAGAACAAGCCGAAATTGTAATCGAACGGTTTATGGATGTACAAACGACCGGCGGCTTACTGTTTAATTTATTAATGATTGCTGTTATTCCAGCTATCGGCGAGGAGTTTTTGTTCCGTGGGGTTATTCAGCAAATATTCACCAAAATGACCCGTAACTACCATTGGGGAATCTGGATTTCAGCTTTTCTGTTCAGCGCCCTTCATCTGCAATTTTTCGGTTTTGTACCGCGCCTGCTATTGGGGGCCTTGTTTGGCTACTTTTTGGTGTATAGCGGCAGTATTTGGGTGCCGGTGCTGGTGCACTTTATCAATAATGCTATGGGGGTTTTAGCCATGTACTTTGGCAGCGAGCCCAAAAGCCAGTTCGAGCAGCTTATTGATCCTGATTTTAGTAACGGTTTTTTGGGTTATATCCCACTGGTTGTTATTAGTTTGATGTGTTCTGTGGCTATTCTTTGGTATATGAAAAGCCAGTCGAAATCACTTGATTGCGTTCGCGGGATAGAATAAATTATAGGTTGCAGACTGGATTAAAGCAGAACAGCTGAACCCGGTTTCTTTGTTCGGGGCCAGCAGCCATTCTGCTTTTGTTGTGCTATATAATTAAAACAAATTGGGTTGAAGTTTGTCCGCTTCAATTTTTTTCAGTTCCGAAGGGCGGTACACATAAGTAACACCGTAAGCTGCTGCTCTTTCGCGTTTTTCATCTTCATCCAGAAAATCGAATTTATCCTCCACTTCATTCCAAACCTGCTGTATAAGCTGGTCGGCTTCGTCCCGCACCAATTCCATTTGTTCCGAAGCCCGGTTTGTCATGTTCTGAAGCATTTTTTGGTGGCGGTAGGCTTCGATAAACGATTCGAAATGAACCTTTACCAAGGCGATAGACGGGCTGTAAATTGGGCTTCCGCCTTGCTGGCATCGGCGTTGTTCGCCGGCAATAATCCGTTCGCCCCAGTCCAGCACGTCTTTTTCGAGGTTAATGTTCGGCAGGCGTTGCGAATGGACATCGAGCCCGTAAAAGGCCCTGATTTCGGGTTTCAGTTCTTCGCGGATAATGGCGAAGCTCATCACCTGTACAAAATGGGTTAAATACAGTTTTGCTTTCTTGAAAATTTCGCCATACTCCCGCGACTTGTCAAACTGGCTTTGCTTTGCGGCATTGAGCTGACGAATGGCACTGGAGAGACGCGGGTAGATGGATTGGAGCTTTTCGAGGCTAATCTGGTGAAAAGCCAGCTCTTTGGAAGCTACACGTTTGCCTTTTTCCAATGCTGCTTCGATTGCACGCATTCGGGCTTGGTCGGTGTTTGGTAATCTTCTGTACGGCATAGTCGCATAATTTTCTCACACTAAATTACGAAAACACGCATGGGCCGCGGACTTGTTGCCGAAAAACTAATTAACAAACTGCTGTTCAAAACCCGTTGTTTACCACAGCTTTACATCGAAGGCAAGACAAATTGGCTATTTTTAGTTCGAAAAACCGGAGCCGGAAGTCCTTATTTTGAGATGTCGAGCATTCGCCGGATAGGCTTTTGTGCTTCACGAATAACATCTTTAGGTAGTTGAATTTCAGGCTGTTCGAATTTCAGGCAGATGTAGAGTTTCTGTAAGTTGTTCAACTTCATATACGAACAATCGTTGCAGGCACAGGTCGAATCGTTGGACGGGGCGGGAATGAAGGTTTTTTCGGGGCAAGCCTTCTTCATTTGGTGCAAAATGCCGCTTTCGGTAGCAACAATGAACTTTTTCGCAGGGCTATCCTGCACATATTTCAGTAATGACGAGGTTGAGCCAATGTGTTTGGCCAGCAAAAGTACTGGTTTTTCACATTCAGGGTGCGCAATAAATTCGGCATCGGGGTGTGCATTCATCAAATCAACAATTTTTTCGACTGAATACTGTTCGTGAACCATACAGGCACCATCCCATAACACCATGTTGCGGCCGGTAAGGCTATTCAGGTAATTGCCCAGGTTTTTATCGGGGGCAAAAATTAGTTTGGCATCTTCGGGAAAGCTATTTACAATTTTTACGGCATTCGACGATGTGCAAACCACATCGGTTTCGGTTTTCAGGTCGGCTGTGCAATTGATGTACGAAATAACCTTATGATCGGGGTATTTGGCTTTAAATTCTTTGAATTTGTCAATCGGTGCCGATTCGGCCAGTGAACAACCCGCTTTCAGGTCGGGCAGAATGACTTTTTTGCGAGGGTTGATAATCTTAGCGGTTTCGGCCATAAAGTGAACTCCTACAAAAACAATGAGATCGGCCTCGGTTTTTTCGGCGGCTTGGGCCAGCTGAAGGCTATCGCCAACAAAATCGGCAATATCTTGTAAATCGGCGTCAACATAATAATGGCTGAGAATAACCGCGTTCTTCTCCCGTTTCATGCGATTAATTTCGTCAACCAATTTCACTTCGGGATGAATTGGTTCAACAATGTAGCCGTTTTGCTCCAACATCACTTGTACCTGCTCTTTTTCCATTGTATTAGCTCTTTACTGGGAAAATTGTGGCCGCAAAATTACGAATTTCAATTAAAAAAACACATCAGCCTCCGAAATGTTTTCAGTTTCAGCTGTTTCATTACCGCATTTGGCGTGGTTTTCAAATAAAAAAACAAGCCCGAAACGCGAACGATCCAGGCTTGTGTATTTGAGGTTAAAATGTTATTTCAGTTGCTGTTTTGCCAACGAGGCGGCATTTTCGGCCGTCTGGATTGGGCGGATGCGGAAGCTGTAGCTGTATGCTTTATCGGTTAGGCGGTACTCGGCATGTGTCCAGGCTCCCCAACTGGTGTCGCCACCCACGCCCATTTGTTTGTAGTTGATGTTCACCGATGTTAAATCGCCGGTCTTTACATCGTTCAGGTGGCGATTTACTGCTTTAATGCCAGCTTCTAAACGTCCGTCAGTCCGCTCGGGCGATTCGAAATCTTCCATAATATTGTGGTGCGCACTAATTTCGACCAGTGGTTCGCCAACTATCAGTAAGCCGGTGCCGGTTTTGTTGGTCACGGTTGCCCAGCGTACATCGGTTTTGTTACCGTTTTCCTGTGGCCGAACGTAAGCCCAAAACTGGTCGGCAACCTGGCCGCTGTACAAACCTACAAATGCAGCAGTTTTGCGGTCCCAGTAACTTTCTTGCGGTCCACGGCCCAACCAGCTTAGTTGGTCGAACGAACGAGGCATTAACAGGTTCATTCCCAATAGCGGAATCTCGGGCAGATTGTCCTTCGTCATTTTAAAGCTGTTTTTTACCTGAATATCGCCCGAACCATAAACTGTGTACACGGAGCTGTAATCGGCTACTTTTTCGGTTTTCGCTTCGTCCATTAGGTCGAACTGGAAGGTGACGATGGCTTTGTTAGTTCCTATTTGTTGCAAATTGGTACCAGTCAGCTTGGCTTCTTGTCCGGCTTTTCGCCATACGCGGGCGCGTTTGTGAAGGTCGTTGCCGTAGTCGTTGTCGATGGGGGCACGCCAGAAATTGGCTACCGGGCCATTCAGTAACAGCTCGGTTTCGCCGGTTCTCAAACTGGCCAAAACCCCTTTTTCGGTATCGAAAGTAATGGCGAAACCGGTACCTTTAATGTCAATTTTTCCAGTGCTCTCGGCGATGCTTATTTCGGGGAAGTTGGAGGCCGAAGTTGGTGAGACAGCTGCATATACCGGAAGCTCAAATTGTTCTTTGGCCAACTCGGTCCCGGCATCGACCAGGCCGAGGGCTGCTTTTGTTTTGGCCGAGAAATTTACAAAGTACTCTACGCCTGGTTCGGGTGTTATGCTCCAGTCGGCGGTAATTGTTGTTTTTTCAGCGGCTGCCAGTTCAAAGTTATCCAGTTTGGCCGATTTTACAACTTTGCCGTCGCCAACAAGTTCCCAACTGATGTCGAATTCATTTAAATTGGCAAAGGCGTATTTATTGATGATTTCAACCTGGCCTTTTTTCAGGTCGATGGCTTTAAAGCCGATATTTTGATACACTTTTTTCACTTCGAGCAGGTGTGGTTTCACCGAGCGATCGGGGCTTACCAAACCGTTGCAGCAGAAGTTCCCGTCGGAAGGAACCGTGTCGGGGCCAAAGTCGCCGCCATACGCCCAGTATTTTAATCCAGCAGAGTCGGTTACCTGCAATCCCTGGTCAACCCAGTCCCAAATGCAACCTCCCTGCATAATGTCGTACTTTTCAATAAGATCCCAATAATCTTGAAGGTTTCCAACGCTGTTGCCCATCGCGTGGGCATATTCGCACTGGATAAGCGGTTTTTGCGGGTTGTTTTCGGCGTAGTTGCGCATCCAGTCGATGCTGGCATACATGGGACAGGTAATGTCGGTATTGTCGCCTCCGTGTGCCTGTTCAAACTGTACTGGCCGGCTGCTGTCAATCCCTTTCAGGTAGTTGTAAGTTGCAACGAAGTTGATACCGTTTCCGGCTTCGTTGCCCAGCGACCAAATGATGACGGCTGGTTGGTTTTTGTCGCGTTCGAACATGTTTTGGGTACGGTACAGGTGGGCTGGCCCCCAAATACTGTCTTTGGCCAGCGATTTGTCGCCGTAGCCCATGCCGTGCGATTCAATATTGGCTTCGTCAATCAGGTAAAGGCCGTACTCGGCGCAGAGCTTGTACCACAACTCGGGTTGCGGGTAATGCGAGGTGCGCACGGTGTTGATGTTGTGGGTCTTCATCAGTTTAATGTCGGCCAGCATGGTTTCTTTGTCCTGCACATGCCCGGTAATATGATTGTGTTCGTGAATATTGACCCCTTTTACGTAGATGGCCTTGCCGTTCACCATCAGTTGTTTGTTTTTTATTTCGACGGTACGGAATCCAACTTGCTGACTCAAAACTTCAATAGTTGAGCCGTCCTGATTAATCAGGCTGATATAAAGTTGGTAAAGGTTCGGATGTTCGGCGCTCCAGTGTTCAATATTTTCAACGGTTTCGGTAAAGTTGACGGTAGCTTTATTGTCGTTGAACGTGATTGGCGTTTCCATTGTTTTCAGCGTGGTTTCACCGTCTTTCAATTCAATTTTTAGTTTGAAACCTTCGGCTGCCGATTTATTAACCACCTCGGCTGATACGGCAAGTAAGCCGTTCTGGTAGTTTTCGTCGAGATTGGAACCGACACGGAAGTCGTGGATATAGGTTTTTTCGCGGGCGAGCAGGTAAATGTCGCGGGTAATCCCGCTCATACGCCAAAAGTCCTGATCTTCGAGGTAGCTGCCGTCGCACCAGCGGTGAACTTCGATGGCAATGCTGTTATGTCCACTTTTGAGGTAGGGAGTGAGGTTAAACTCGGCGGGGGTTTTGCTGTCCTCGCTGTAGCCAACGTACTGCTCGTTCACCCAAACACTGGCGTTTGAACTAACTGCGCCAATGTGCAGGAACACTTCTTTGTTGTCTTTCCATTCGGGCGAGAGATCGAAACTGCGTTTGTACGATCCCACCGGGTTGAATTTTTCGGGGATGTAGGGTGGATTGGCTTCGAACGGGTATTTCACATTTACATAAATGGGGTAGTCGAACCCTTTGAGCTGCCAATTCGACGGAACCTCAATTTCATTCCAATCGTGTGTGTTGTAATTGTTTTTGAAGAACCAGAAAGGGCGCTCTGCCAGGGTTTGCGACAAATGAAACTTCCAGGTTCCGTTGAGCGACTGAACGAATGGCGACTCCCAAAGCTCATCTTTCCGGGCTTGCTCTTCGCTCTGGTACGGAACAAAAGCTGCACGTGGGGCTTCTTTGTTTACCTGGTTAATTTGCGGGTCAATCCAAGGCTTGGGATTTGGCTCCTCAAAAGGAACATCGGTGTACTTGCTGGTACAAGCCGTTATGCCCGACAGGAATAGGGCTGCGAGCAAAAAATGGATGGTCGTTCGTTTCATGGTATGATAGCAATTTGTATTTTCTTACTGGTGGGTACTGGTTGGTAGCAAAATTGATGAAAAACTCAGTTTTATCCAAGCAAGTTGTGTTTTTTACGATATTTTTTACAGCATATCATTTGTTTTGGGGGATTGGGTGGGTTTCCACGTCGTTGGCCGCAAAATGGAGAGCCGCACATCTGCCTGTTAATAGATTGTGTGCAATAGTTAATAACTGTTTGTGGTTTGATAATCAACTTCTTTTTAATTCTTGTAACTTCCTTGGGTTTTTCGTTGGTGCGATGAAGGAGGCGAAATAGCAACAATTGTTTTTAAAAGACTGCCGGGAATAGGGTGTAGGTTTAAGTTAAGGAATTCTTTTTTTTAACAATTACGTTAAGATTGGTTAATTAAACCTAAATAATAAATACTGTTTTTTGTTGTGAAATTTTAATCTATCGTTACTTTATGAAAACTTTGCTTAGAAATTACACTTTACTACTGCTTCTGCTGGTGGGATACACATCTGCAATGGCGCAGGTGACAACCTCCGGGCTGAGTGGGCTTGTCTCCGACAAGGGCGGAGAAGTTCTCCCCGGCGCTACAGTTGTAGCAGTTCATCAACCTTCGGGTACACAGTATGGTACTGTTACAAATGCCGAAGGACGTTACGTTATTAA
The DNA here is from genome assembly GCA_047972415.1 of Mangrovibacterium sp. Classification (GTDB taxonomy): domain Bacteria; phylum Bacteroidota; class Bacteroidia; order Bacteroidales; family Prolixibacteraceae; genus Mangrovibacterium. The sequence continues at coordinate 19,951 of JBKEAN010000053.1, read as the reverse complement.
TGGTATGCGACCGGGTGGTCCCTACACGGTAAATGTATCGTTCATTGGTTATTCCACTTCGTCCTTTACCGGTATAACCTTGGTACTGGGAGATAACTTAAATTTGAATGCCGGATTGACTGAAAGTTCGGTTGATGTTGCTGAAATACAAGTTGTGGGCTCTGCCGAAAGCAACATGCGCAGCGACCGTGCAGGCGCTATTACCAACCTGAGCACCCGTCAAATAAGCGAAGTGCCTACGGTAAGCCGGAGCGTAAACGATTTGATCCGTTTGACTCCGCAAGCCAACATTAACTCGAATGGTGCAAATATTGGCGGTGGCAACTACCGTCAAAGTTTTGTTACTGTTGATGGAGCTGCTTTCAACAATGCTTTCGGTATCGGTCAAAACCTGCCGGCAGGTGGTTCACCAATTTCGTTGGATGCGTTGGATCAAATCTCGATTAGCGTTACTCCGTACGATGTTCGTCAGAGCGGGTTTACCGGTGCAAGTATAAACGCAGTAACCCGTTCGGGCGATAACGAATTTCGCGGGTCGGTTTACACCTTACTTAATAACGAATCGTTTAAAGGAAACAAAGTCGGCGATATTGATTTCACGAAAAGTGAATCAGAATATAAATTGTATGGTTTCCGCCTAGGTGGTCCGATTATTAAAGACAAGCTGTTCTTCTTTGTTAATTATGAGAAAGAGGAATCGGTAGAACCGGGACCTGCACGTGTTGCTGCAACCACATCCAATCCGTATACCGACGGTTCTGACAATATTGCTCGTCCAACCGAAACTCAAATGAACACTATCCGTGATTATTTGATTAATAACTATCAATACAATCCGGGAGCTTATCAAGGTTATTCGTCAGAAAGCCCTGGTAGCAAGCTGTTTGCTCGGATTGACTGGAATATTAACGCCAACCACAAGTTCAATATCCGTTATTCGGATACAAAAGCCAAAAGCCCGTCAAACCCTTCCACTTCAACCAGTGGTTTGGCAAACAGAAACTTCACAACAAACACGCGTACAGCAATGACTGCTATGTGGTTTGAAAATGCCCGCTATTACACCGAAACAAACTTTTCGAGTTTGGCTGGTGAGTTGAACTCGCGGCTTGCAGGCGGAAAAGTAACTAACCTGCTGCGCGTGTCGTATTCGCATCAAAACGAACCCCGTTCGTACGATGGCGGTGCATTCCCGTTTGTTGATATTGTTGAGGATGGAAATATTCTTACTTCGTTTGGTACCGAACTGTTTTCGTACGGAAACTTACGCGATGTAAAAACAACGAATATTACCGACGAATTGAGCTGGTCGACCAATAAGCATAGCTTCCTGTTTGGAGTTCAGTTCGAGTCGAATACAACTAAAAATGGTTTCCAGCGATTTGGTTCGGGTTATTACCAGTTCAACTCGTGGGACGACTTTGTAAGTGATAGTCCAAACCAATTTGCCATTACACATTCTCTCAATTCAGATTTTTCACAAGCCTACCCTACATTTAAATTCAAGCAATTGTCGCTGTACTTCCAGGACGAGATTGCATTGACCGAACGGTTTAAGCTACAGGCTGGCCTTCGGGTTGAGTTACCCTTCTTCCCTTGGCTTGACGTTTATAACGAGCAAGTTGCCAATACCGAATTGAGTGCGGGCGATTATAATAACCCGAGCTTGACGACCCACTATAACACAAACAATCTGCCTGATACAAAGTTGATGGCTTCGCCCCGGATTGGTTTTAACTACGACCTTACCGGTAACCGTTCGCTGGTATTACGCGGGGGGTCGGGCTTGTTTACCGGCCGTATTCCGTTTGTGTGGGTTGTTTCGCAAGCAGGCGATGCCGGTGTACTCCAAACAACTTATACCGCAACTGCTGCAAACGGTAAAACAATTCCTTCTTTCCAGGCCGACCGGAACGGTATCCTGAACGAACTTTATCCGAATGGTGTTAGCGCATCAACAGCCTCCATTACTTCGGTTACGTTGATGGATCCGGATTTGAAAATGCCTCAAACATGGAAAACTTCGCTGGCGCTCGACGCAAGGCTTCCCAATAAGTTAAACCTGTCGTTGGAAGGAATCTATAACAAAGACATTAACCCTTCGGTGGTAACCAACGTTGGTTTGAAGCCCGGAACCATGAGCAACATTTCGAATTACGCCGATAACCGCCCCTATTACAACCAGTTTTACGATGCGACATTAAGAAATGCCTATTTGCTAACCAATGCTGAAAAAGAAGGACACTACCTGTCGCTGACCGCAAAAGTTGACAAATCGTTTAACTTTGGGTTGAATGCAATGGTTGCCTATACTTACAGTGCTGCGAAAAATGTGACCGATGGAGTTGGCGACCAGGTTGCCTCGGCTTGGTATGTACCTAATAATATTATGGGGGCCAACCGCCAGGAGCTGAGCTACGCCAGCTTTGTAATGCCTCACCGTGTTATCGGTTCGTTGAGCTACCGGGCCGAGTATCTGAAGCATTTTGCCACAACAGTGTCAATATTCTACGAAGGTGGCCCGTCAAACCGACTCTCGTATACGTACACCTCGGCTGTTTTGGGTGACGGTGGTGCCTATAACATGATTTATGTGCCTAAAACTAAGGATGAACTTACCTTTAAAGATTATACGTATAAGGATGCCGATGGGGTAACTCAAACTTATTCAGCCAGTACACAGGCCGATGACTTTTGGGCTTTTGTGAATAGCAACGATTACCTGAAAGACCGCAAAGGAAAATATGCCGAACGAAACGGCGCAGTTTATCCCTGGTCGCACACTTTCGATTTGAAAGTTGTTCAGGATATTTTTACCAATGTTGCCGGCAAACGCAATACCATTCAAGTTGGGCTTGATATTAAAAACTTTGGAAATCTGTTGAACAGCAAATGGGGTGCACAATATTCATATACTCAAAATGCAGTTCTTAAACTTACCAATACCAATGCCTTCAGAAACTCTGAAGTGCCGGTGTACAATTTTGTACGTAATGGGGTAAATACGCTGGATAATGACTATACCAAAACAATTGGGTATTCGTCAACTTACTCCATGCAGTTAACCCTGCGCTACATCTTCAACTAGAAGACGTTGTTTCTTTATAGATAATACAAAAGGCTTCCTTCGGGAAGCCTTTTTTTGCTCCTGCCAACAGTTTTGCTCCCTCCGTTTTCGCCATTTACCGGTCTGCTTTTGCTTTTTGCCGATATTTTGAAAAAACTTAGTACTATGTATTGCATGGTAATATTCATTTAATATATATTTGCAATACCAAATTCAAGGTAAAAAATAGAAATAGTTAAAAGAAAGTTCTATATTATTTGTAACAAATCAGAAAATAAGTCGTCTTAAAAACGAAAAACAGAGAACAGCACAAGCGCTCAAAGCAACAAAACGAACAATTAAACAACAGAAAACAAACAACACAAACAGGAGGCACCAAACGATGAAAACTAGAAACAACCAAACAGAAAACCGGAACAATCGCTATTTTCAAGTTGTATTACGGGTAGCTGCCGTAATGGCCAGCGTGGTTCTTTTAAGCGCCACTGTAAGCGCACAGGGCCTATGGAAAGAGTTGCTCAGCATTAATAGCATGGGCAAAGTTGCCATGCTGACGGTTGACAACAACGCTGCCGAAACCAAAACGCCAGCTGCAAGTACAGCCACTTCATTTTACATTGAAGAAGAAACCGATACGCCGATCGACCTTCAGGACTGGATGAGCAGCGACAGCTACTTCCGTAATTTTGAACATTTGGATGAAGTAGCGCCGGAGAGAACACTTGAAATTGAAAACTGGATGACTAACGAAGCCTACTTCATCAGTCGCTTTGCAGCCGAAAAAGACGAAGCCCGCCCGATAGAAGCATGGATGTGCAACGCAGACTTCTTTGGCAAATAACACCGATAAAAATACCGAACACAAAATATTGACCGAAAGAAAGAGAACGAACGATGAAGATTGAGAATACGAAAGCACAAATGCGCAAAGGGGTTTTGGAATATTGCATCTTGCTGGTACTCGACGGCAAGCCCCTTTACGCCAGCGACATTATTGACGAGCTGAAAAACTCGAAAATGATAGTGGTTGAAGGAACCTTGTACCCGCTGCTTACCCGCTTAAAAAACGACGGGCTGCTGGGCTACCGCTGGGAAGAATCGACACAAGGGCCGCCTCGAAAATATTACGAACTCACCGATGAAGGAAAAAGCTTTTTGTCCGAACTGGGCGAATCGTGGGACGAACTGGTGGACGCAGTTGCCACCATCAAATCCAGAAAAACCGTTTAAGATTTCAACCGGAACAAAACTGAAAACACAAATACCATGAAAAAGACATTGACCATTAATATAAGCGGCAGCGTTTTTCATATAGACGAAGATGCTTACGAAAAATTGAAAAACTACCTGCAAATGCTCACCAGCCATTTTGGGGCCGATGCCGATGGCCGCGAAATACTGCAGGACATTGAAGCCCGTATTGCCGAGCTCTTCAGCCAAAAAATGGCGGGCGAAGGCAAAGACGTTGTTGTTGAACCTTGGGTTGACGAAGTGATGGCCCGCATGGGAAAACCCGAAGATTTTATAGAGGCAGAAGACGACGAAGGCCAAACCGGCGAAGCTGCCGCTCCCGGCAGCGAAAACCCAAAAGTAAAACGCCGCATGTACCGCGATGGCGAAAACCGTGTCATTGGCGGGGTTTGCTCCGGAATGGGGGCCTATTTCAACATTGACCCGGTTATTCTGCGCATCATTATGGTTATTATCCTGTTTGCCTCGTTCGGAACTGCGCTACTCGTTTACCTTGTATTGTGGATAGCCGTTCCTAAAGCAAAAACCACCGCTCAACGGCTCGAAATGCGCGGGCAGGAAGCCACCGTTTCCAACATTCAGCGCTCCATAAAAGAAGAAGTAAAAGAAGTGGAAGAAAGCTACAAACGCTTTCGTAATTCCGACACCTATAACTTCGGGCGCGAAAATGTAAACCGTTTCGGCGAAGTGTTGTACAGCGTACTGCGGGTTGGTTTGAGGGTGATTGGCGTTATCCTGGGGGCTATTCTCATCTTAATCGGATTCCTTGGACTGCTGGCTTTCCTGGTTTCGATGATGGTTGGCCACTCGGTAATGAATTCGGCGCCATGGGTTGGGCACTGGGGTAACCAGATTGCTTTTCCCGACATGGTACACTTTTTCATCGCCCCGGCATCCATAACCATTTTATTGATTGGCATTGGCTTCCTGGTTGCCATTCCGCTGCTGGCTATCTTATTCGTCGGCACTAAAATCGTTTTCCGGTATAAGTCGAATAATAAAATCATCTTGTTATCGGGGCTCGGTGTTTGGCTGGTTGCTTTGCTTACCGTCATCTTCGTTTCCATCAGCCAGATCGACGATTACAGCAAACGTACAACAGTTAGCCAGAATGTGGTACTCGAAAACCAGAACGTTACCACCCTCTACCTGAACATGAACCCTGACGAGTATTATCGTCACACGAGTGGTTCAATTGATTTGGACCGGATGAAAGTGGTTGAAAAAGATGGCGAACCGGCCTTACTTGGCCGTCCGCGCCTGGATGTTGAAAAAAGTGCCAACAACGAATTTGTGCTGGTTATCCGTAAAAAATCGCGCGGAGCGAACGACGAAGAAGCCAACCAAAAGGTACAGGAAATTGTGTACAACTTCGTACAGAAAGATTCAGCCCTGTACTTCGACCCGTATTACGCGCTAAAAGAGGGCAAACGCTGGCTGGGCCAGGAAGTGGATATGACCCTGAAAGTACCCGAAGGCAAAAACATTTTTATAAGCGGCGGTATGGAGAAGATTGTTTTCGATATTGAAAATGTGTCGAACACCTGGGACAAAGACATGGTGGGCAAGTATTGGGAAATGAAACCCGAAGGTCTGACCTGGAAAGACCCGGCGGGAGAAGCAAAAAGTGAAAAACAAAAGCCTTGACAAATAGGGCTCACGATTCGTATATGCAGTAATAATAACCTTATTTGTGTCCCGAGGTTTTGTTCCCGGAGCCGTGGTTTCGGCCTGGCTCCGGCGGGATACGAACCAAAACAAATACAAACTATGAAAACAAGTACAAACCTTATTTTAAGCCTCGTTTTATTACTAACTGCTCCTGCAGTGATGGCCCAGAGCAAATCCGAAAAATTGTACGACGCTTTCCGCAATAAACCAGGTGTGAGCTGTTTTGCCTTTTCGAAGGAGATGACCGATATTTTTGATATTGACCTGAGTGAAAAGGGCAAAACTATTGAAGGAGACATTAGCGAAGTGCGGTTGCTGACTTACAATCCGGAGGAGGGAGAACTTAGCAGCAGCGATTTTTTCCGAAAAAGCGCCAACCTGATGCCGTCGTCGTGCAAATTGGTGGAAAGCGACGAGGATGACAATGCTAAAATCTGGATGGAAGGAACCCGTCACCGGGCATCCGAATTCCACATTCTGATTGGCGGTGATGACCCGCAATGTATGAGCTTCTTGATTTCGTTTTACGGCGACTTCGATATTAAAGACCTTGAAGGCATAAAATCCGTGGGGCACGGAATGGCAACCGATAAATAAACTTTAAAAACAGAAAACATGAAACGCAGATTGACAAAAACATACGACCGGGTATTGACCGGTGTTTGCGGTGGAATTGCCGAATACATCAACCCCGAAATGGACCCACTGATTATCAGGATAATTTGGTTGATATTTTCCTGCTTCAATCCGGTTCTGATACTTGTTTACTTTATTCTGGCCGTGGTAATGCCTCGCCCCGAATTGCTCCGCCCGAACTCGCAGGCTCAAGCATAAGCGATTGATTCATCGATTAAACAGCAAGAAAAAATCCGGTTCTCGTAACGAGACCGGATTTTTGTATTTTTTCGAGTTGAAACAGGGAAACGAACACTTGTTTGTCCCAGTATTTCAAATGGCAGGTTTGCTGTTACAGCAAGCCGCGGTTTTTAAGTGCCGGTTTAATGTCGGGGTCTTTGCCACGGAAATCTTTAAACAGCTTGCCCAAATCGTCCGAGTTCCCGCGCGAAAGGATCATATCGCGGAAGCGCTGGCCGTTTTCGCGGGTCAGGCCACCGTTTTCTTCAAACCAGGCATAGGCATCGTTGTCCAGCACTTCGGCCCAGGTGTAGGCGTAGTAACCGGCTGCATAGCCGCCGCCAAAAATGTGGTTAAAGTAGCTGGAGCGGTAGCGCGGCGGTACCTGTGGCAGGTCGAGGCCGGTTTTTTTCAGTGCTTCGGTTTCAAAGGCATCGGCATCGGCAATTTTAGTGCCGGCGCTTAGGGTGTGCCATTGCATATCCAGTTGAGCGGAAGCCAGGAACTCGGTAAAGGCATACCCCTGGTTAAAGGTGGCCGCTTTTTTAAGTTTTTCAACCAGCGGAGCGGGCATGGCTTCGCCGGAGGCATGGTGCTTGGCAAAATTGGCAAACACGGTGGGGTAAAGCGCCCAGTGCTCGTTAAACTGAGAAGGCAGTTCCACAAAGTCGCGGGATACATTAGTGCCCGACAGGCTCGGGTATTGCTGGTTGGCAAACATACCGTGCAGGGCGTGGCCCATTTCGTGGAACATGGTGTTTACGTCGTCCCAGCTGATAAGAGCCGGTTGCCCGTCAGCCGGTTTGTTAAAGTTGCAAACATTGTAAATTACCGGTTTTTTATTCAGTAACTTGGACTGCTCCACGAGGTTACCCATCCAGGCGCCACCCCGTTTGTTGTCGCGTTTGTAATAGTCGCCGTAAAACAGCGCGAGCGAGGAGCCATCTTCGTTAAATACCTCCCAAACCCGAACATCTTCCTGGTACACCGGAATATCATGCCGCTCTTTAAACGTGATGCCGTACAATTGGGTGGCAGCAAAGAATACGCCCTCTTCCAACACCCTGCTCAGTTCTAGGTAAGGTTTAATTTCACTTTCGTCCAGGTCGAATTTTTCCTTCCGTACCTGTTCGGCATAAAAATCCCAATCCCAGGGTTCCAGTTTAAAGTTGCCTTGTTGTTTATCAATGAGTTTTTGAATATCGCCTGCTTCTTCTTTGGCTTTCTGAACGGCTGCCGGAACAAGTTTGCCGAGCAAACCCTGAACGGCTTCGGGTGTTTTGGCCATTTGGCTTTGTAAACGCCATTCGGCAAAATTGTTAAAACCCATGAGTTTGGCCTGTTCGGCGCGCAGTTCGGCCAGGCGGATGATGATGGCGCGGGTGTCGTTGCTGTCGCTTTTTTCGGCGCGGTTCCAGCTTTGCTCAAACAGGGCTTTGCGGCTTTCGCGGTTTTTCAGCGAGGCTTCGGCAGGTTGCTGCGTGGTATTGCGCAGGCCAATAAGGTATTTGCCCGCTTGCCCGGCTTTTTCGGCAGCTTGTGCGGCGGCGGCAATCTCTCCTTCCGACAGGCCTTCCAGTTGCACTTTGTCGTCAACAAGCAGCGCTGCATTTCTTGAGCCGTACAGCAGCATGTTACCGAATTTGGTGGTGAGGGTAGCCTCTTCCTCGTTCAGCTTTTTCATTTGCTCTTTGGCTTCGGGAGACAGGTTTGCACCGGCCAGTTCAAACTTTTGGAAATAATACTCCACCAGTTTCAGCGATTCGGCATCCAGCCCCAGGCTTTCGCGTGTTTCGTAAATGCTTTTTACCCGTTGAAACAATTTGTCGTTCATGTAAATAGCATCCATGTGGGCTGCCATTTTCGGCGCAACTTCTTCTTCAACCTGTTGCAGGGTATCGTTGGTGTTGGCTCCTGTAAGCAGGTTAAAAACTCCGTAGGCGCGTTGCAGCAGTTCGCCGCTTTTTTCCATGGCTGCCAAGGTGTTTTCAAAGGTGGGGGTTTCGGCATTGTTGGCAATCGAGTCAATCTGGGCCAGGTGTGCTTTCATGCCCTGCTCAATAGCGGGCAGAAAATTTTCGTTTTTAATGACTGTAAAATCGGGAGCACCGTAGGGCAGTGTGCTCGCTGCGAATAATGGATTTTCTCCCATTGCATCGTTGTTTGTCGTTTTCGATTTTGGGGTGCAAGCGGTGGCTACTGCCAGCGCCAGCAACACCGGTGCATAATAAACGCGTTTCATGTTACTAATTTATAGTTGTAAGTAATAATTTGTCACTGGCTTAGTAGTCTTGGGTTTGGTGGTTTTGTTACACTTCAATGAAGACTGGCTTGAAAAAAACAATTGTCCGGGTTGAAATCCCCACTTAATTCATCTCGCAGTTGCCGAACACGCTTTGGTTCTTCTTGTTTAGTTGAAGCCCAAGGTAAAGCTGGTTTCTTTGCCGGGTATCGATTTGACCTTGAGGCTACCGCCGTGCAGGCGCATAATTTGACGCGAGATGCTGAGCCCGATTCCGGAGCCGTTTTCGCGGGTGGTAAAAAAGGGCACAAATATTTCATCCATCAGTTCGGGTGGAATGCCGGGGCCGTTGTCGCGAACCACAATCTCTACCTGTCCTGCCCGGTTTTCGCGGCCAATCAGCTCAATTTCGCCGCTTTCCTGCTGGTCGAGCGCTTCCACAGCGTTTTTTACCAGATTAATCATTACCTGCGAAATCAATTGTTCGTCGGCCAGTACATGTAGCTTGCGCGAGGGGCATTTCACTGTAATGCGGGTGTGGTCGTCGGGCAGGGTGGCACGGCGGAGTAGGGCTATTTTCTCCAGCAAATCGACCACTGTAACCAATTTCTTTTCGGGCTTGGGCAAGCGGGTAAACTGACGGTACGACTCCACAAAGCTAATCAGTCCACGCCCTTGTTCTTTAATGATTTCGAGCCCGCGGATGGTATTTTGAATCAGCTTATCGTTTACTTCCGACGCTGGTATGGGTTCGCCCTCTTTCTGGTAGTAGGTGGCCAGGCTTTCGGAGAGCGAAGTCACCGGGGCAATCGAATTCATAATTTCGTGGGTCAACACCCGGATTAGCTTCAACCACGAGTCCAGTTCTTTCTCGTCCAGCTCGCGGTTAATATCCTGGATGGAAAGCAGGCTTAATGTTTGTTTCTGGTTCCGAAAGGCACCCGATTTAACCAACAAGGTGGTGCTGCCTTGTTTGCCGGTGTATTGCACCAGCTTTTGTTCGTTGGATTGAATTTGTCGCAGGATTTGTGCCAACTTTGGGTCTATTTTTTCCAGTTGGGCCAGGTGAGTCAGCTGTTCCAATCCGAGTATTTTCTTCAGGCTTTGATTGGCGTGCAGCACAAAGCCTTTTTCGTTGAAGGTAAGAATACCGGTACCTACCTGCTCAATAAGTGCGCGAAAGTAGTGCTCCTGCTGTTGCGCGTCAATTTTTACACGCTGAATGTAATCGTTGACCAGTTGCATGTTTTCGTGGAGGCTGCGAATAAGGGGGCTGTTGTTGCGCGGTTCAAAATTCTGACTGAAATCTTCGTTCTTGATGGACTCGAAAAAATAACTGATGCGTTCGGTTAGTTTGTGTTGATAATGAATAAATTGTACCATTTGGATGAGCAGAAGCACGACAAAGAGCACAATCAGAATGAGGTGTTGCCCCGTAAACCAAGCCCACGACAGGCCAACAGTAAAAAGAACAATCAGGCAGATGCGCCAGCCAATTTGAAAACGGTTTGAGCGAAACATCAGAGTCCGAATTTTTTCATTTTGTTATACAAGGTTTGCCGCGTAATGCCTAACAGGTCGGCAGCTGCGCTAATGTTGCCGGGGCTTTTTTCGAGTGCCGCTACAATCAGTCGTTTTTCCATGTCTTCCAGCTTCAGCGTGTCGGTATCGGTTTTTATACCGCTTACGGGACGTAGAAAAAAATCGTCGGCTTTCAGTACATTGTTTTCACTGAGTATCACCGCCTTTTCGATGCTGTGTTCCAGTTCGCGGATGTTACCCGGCCAGCTGTATTTCAGTAGTTTTTCCCGTGCTTGTGCGTTCAGCTTGAGCGATTGCTTATCGTATTTCCAGGTATATTTTTTCAGAAAAAAATCGGCCAGTACCAGAATATCGTCGCCGCGTTCGCGCAGTGGTGGAACTTCAATCTGGATGGTGTTGATGCGGTACAGCAAGTCTTCGCGGAACAGGCCTTTTTTAACCAGCTCGGGCAGGTTTTTGTTAGTGGCGCAAATTAGCCGAATGTCAACCGGAACGGTTTGGTTGGAGCCGACACGGGTAATTTGGCGGTTTTGCAGGGCGGCCAACAGCTTTGCCTGTAAATGAAACGATAGGTTCCCGATTTCGTCGAGAAAAAGCGAACCCTTGTTAGCCACTTCAAATTTGCCGGCGCGGTTTTCGCGGGCATCTGTAAACGAGCCTTTTACATGTCCGAACAGCTCGCTTTCAAACAGCGACTCGCTTACGGCCCCCATGTCAACATTAACCAGCATTTCGGCGTTCCGGTTCGACAGTCGGTGAATTTCGCGGGCAACCAGTTCCTTGCCCGTGCCATTTTCGCCAGTGATCAATACATTGGTGTCGGTTTTGGCCACTTTCCGAACAATAGCCAACACCCGCATCAGTTCGGGCGACGAACCAATAATAAAATCCGCATCGCGGTTAATCACCTTTTTTAGTTCTTTTTCCTTCTGCTTCAGGCTTTTTACTTCTTCGCGTGACAGGCTCAACTGCACAGCAGAGCGCACGGTGGCCAGCAGCTTGGCATTGTCCCAGGGTTTTAAAATGAAGTCGGTAGCACCGGCCTTTAGCGCCTTTACGGCCAGCTCCACATCGCCATAGGCAGTAATCAGCACCACCGAAATTTCGGGGTAGCTCTCTTTTACCTGGCTCAGCCAGTATATACCTTCGTTACCGGTATTTACGCCAGCTTTAAAATTCATATCAAGCAAAACCAGGTGATAGTTGTTCTTGCGCAACTCGCTCATCAGCAAGTTCGGCGACGACAGGCATTCAACCCGGTCAAATTCGGGGGTCAACAAAAAGTCGAGTGCGCTGAGTACACTTTTATTATCGTCAACCAGCAGGATATTCCCTTTGGACATTTTTCTTTCAAAGTTAGCTGAATCGCTGTTTTAAGTCAACAATGTGTAAAAAAATAGTACACTTTCTTGTTAAAATATTTTACTATTGCTGTAACGTTGCTATTTTAATTTTCTATTTTCCAGTATTTTGTGTTTTTGGCATTGTTCTCGATAGCTAAATGCGGAACGAATGAATTATGAGACGAACCAAATCCATCTTAATCCTTTTTAGCCTGGCTTTGATGCCGGTTTTGTTACAGGCGGGCGAGCCCTGGAGCTTGAGGCAATGTATTGAACATGCCGTAGCCAACAACCTGGAGCATTACCAGTACCAGTTGAGCGAACAGTCGTCGGTAATTACGTCGCGGCAAGCTAAACTGAATTTGCTGCCATCGCTTTCGGCTTCGTCCGGTGCTGGTATTAGCGACGGGCGGGTGGTTGACCCGGCAACAAATGACGTCAACAACGGCTACTTCTTGAGTAGTTCTTTCGATTTAGGAGCGAGTGTGGCAATTTTTCAGGGTTTTATTCTTCAAAATAGAATTGGATACGCCAGGTACATGCGCGAAACCGAAAAATGGCAACGTGTAAACCACGCCGACGATTTGGCCTTTAACGTGATGACGGCCTACTACAATGTGGTTTATTACGAAGGTTTGGTTGAAATTGCTCGCGAGCAGATGAAATTGTCGGAATACAATGTGGAGAAAACAGAAAAATTAATCGAAACAGGCCTGAAAGCCAAAACCGATTTGGCCGAAATGCAGGCTACTTACGAGAAAGAAAAGCTGAACCAAATGCAGGCGGAAAACAAGACAGACGAATCGCGCTTGAAGCTGGTCCAGTATTTAAACCTGCCGGTGGGGCAATCGGTTGAAGTGATGAGCAGTTTGGCGGACTCTTTGCTTTTTTCGGTTAACAACCCCGAATCGGACTCGCTTTACCAGGCTTATGTGTCCCAATCGGCTTATGTAAAAATTGCCGAATCCAAGTTGAACGCTGCCACTAAACAAGTTGCCATTGCCCGGGGCGGATATGTGCCGTCGTTGTCGCTCAACGCTTCGCTCGGTAGCAGCTATTCCGAAACAAGTTTGAACGACGATGGAACCATTATTCCCTTTCGCACACAGCTGGATAATAACAAGGGGCAGTATGTTGGCGCTTCGCTGTCGATCCCTATTTTCTCAAAAAATCAGGTACGCAGTCAGGTGCAGCAAGCCAAGCTGGCCAAAGAGCAAGCTAAAACCGAGCTGGAAACGTACCGGCAGAAAGTGTACTACGAACTAATGAACAACACCCGCGAATTGCAGTCGTTGTACCAGCAATACCGGCAAACCGTTAAGCAATACGAAGCCGAAGAACTGGCATTCCGCGTGGCACAGCGGAAATACGACGAAGGCATTTTGAACGTGATTGATTTGCTGACCGTAAAAAACCGATTGGCGGATGCCAAAGCGTCGCGCTTGCTGGCCCGGCTTCAATTTGTAATGAAAGACAAAGTGATTGAATTTTACAAGGGAAACCGCTTTTGGGAATAAAGAGCCTCTCCCTAACCCTCTCCGGAGGAGAGGGTTAGGGAGCAATTGTGCCGATTTAAAAAGAAATAACTAAAAAACAAATACGGCCAGATTTGGGGAAGGGGAGTTTTTCTCCCCTTCTTCGGAGGGGCAGGGGGAGGCTATCATGTCAATGGATCGCGTTATAGAAAAGAAAAAAGGATTGAAACTGAAGCACCTGTGGTGGATCGGTGGGGCATTGTTGGCTTTACTACTGCTTTACCAGTTGCTACTTGGCAGTCAGGGCTCGGTTTATCGCACCGAGCGCGATAAGCTCACCATCAGTGCCGTCGAGGCGGGTCAGTTTAACGACTACATCACTATTGTGGGGCAGGTTGAGCCCATTACGACCATTTATCTGGATGCCGAAGAAGGCGGCCGGGTAGAGGAGCGGCTGATTGACGAAGGAAGCATGGTGAAGGAAGGTGATGTGATTTTGCGCCTGGAAAACCGCCAATTGTACCAAACCATTTTGAACAGCGAAACCGACCTGGCCGAAAAGGAAAACTACTTGCGTCAAACGCGCATCAATTTTGAAACCGAGTTGATTTCGAGCCGCCGCAATATCCTGGAAAGCGAGTACCGGCTGACGCGAAAAAAGCGAAACTACGAGCAGTATGAGAAACTATACAAGGAAGAATTGATTTCGAAAGAAGACTACCTGCAGGCAAAAGAAGATTACAACTACGAAACAAAGTTGCTCGCCATTAATAAACAGAAGGCGAAAAACGATTCGCTGATTCAGGTAACTTCCATGAAAACATTGGAAACCGACTTGCTGAAAATGCGTCAAATGCTGGGACTGGTTCGTGAGCGACTGGATAACCTGAACGTGAAAGCGCCGGTTGACGGCCAGCTGGGTATGCTGGATGCCGAAGTGGGGCAGTCCATCAACCAAGGGCAACGCATCGGTCTAATCCATGTGCTCACCAGCTTTAAGGTGAAGGCAAAAATAGATGAACATTATATTGACCGGATCCGGCGCGATTTGGTTGCTTCGTTTGAGCGTAACGGGACGAACTACCGGTTGATAGTGAAAAAAGTTTATCCCGAGGTGCGCGACGGGCAGTTTGAAATTGACCTCTTGTTCGACGGTGAAACGCCCGAAAACATCCGCGCTGGCCAAACCTACCATGTGAAATTGGAACTGGGACAAAGTGAAAAGGCCCTGCTGCTCGCTCGTGGCGGCTTCTTTCAAAGTACAGGCGGGCAATGGGTGTTTGTGTTGAATGCCAACGGAACGGAAGCGGAGAAGCGCTCCATCCGCATTGGGAAGCAAAACCCGCAGTACTACGAGGTGCTCGAAGGGCTGCAAGCCGGCGAACAGGTGATTACTTCCGGCTACGAGCTGTTCGGAAACAATGATAGGATAAAATTCTAGAAGGCCCCTCCTCACCTCCCCGGAGGGGAGGGATTGGAAGAGAGCCTCTCCCTAGCCCTCTTCGGGGAGAGGGGGCAAGAGGGCTTCGCATTAACATGGTGTAGGTATAGAAAGAGATAATTTGAAAAGAAATAATAAACCAAAAACAAAGCGCCAGTCCTCCCCCTCCGGGGGAGTTAGAGGGGGTTTTTAGAATCGTCTGAGTTATGATACGAACAGTGAATTTAAACAAAGTATTCCGCACCGAGGAGATTGAGACCAGTGCACTGAACCAGGTGAACCTTCATGTAAAGAAGGGGGAGTTTGTAGCCATTATGGGGCCGTCGGGTTGTGGCAAGTCCACCCTGCTCAACATCATCGGCCTGCTCGATAATCCCTCGGGTGGCGAGTACTATTTCGACGGGCAGGAAGTGGGACACCTGAAGGAGCGGAACCGCACCCAGTTGCGCAAAGGCAACATTGGCTTTGTATTTCAAAGCTTCAACCTGATTGACGAGCTGAACGTGTATGAAAATGTGGAACTACCACTTATCTACCTGAAAAAGACGGCGCGCGAGCGGAAAGAGATGGTTGAGGCAGTGCTTGAGCGCATGAAAATAAGCCACCGCCGCAAGCACTTTCCGCAACAGTTATCCGGTGGTCAGCAGCAGCGCGTGGCCATTGCCCGCGCCGTGGTGGCCAACCCCAAGCTTATTTTGGCCGATGAGCCAACCGGTAACCTTGACTCGAAAAACGGACTGGAAGTGATGAACCTGCTCACCGAGCTGAACCGAGAAGGGACTACCATCGTGATGGTGACCCACTCGCTGCACGACTCTGAGTTTGCCCACCGGGTTATCAATCTGTTCGACGGGCAAGTGATTACCGAAGAAGTGAAAAAGCAGTTGGGCGAGGTGTTGTTGTAGAAGCCCCTCCTGGCCTCCCCGGAGGGGAGGAACTCTTAAAGAGACTGAAGGATAATAAATGGGAGCGGCAAATATACAACGGCTTCAAAGCCCCCTCGGATGATTTAGGGGGGAAGTTCTTCAAGTCTCCCCTCCGGGGAGATTTAGAGCGGCTGAAGTCCTAACTTTTAATTCAGAAACAGATGATAAACCAATTCAAATTAGCGCTAAGGCGATTATTCCGAAAAGGCGAGCACAGTGTGGCCCGCATGGTGTCGTTAATTGCCGGGCTGGCGTTCGGGATTGTTCTTCTTTCGGAGGTATTTTACTATTCCAGTTTCGACCGTTTTTACCCCGATTCCAATCGTTTATATGTGGTGTACGAGAACTTCAAACTCGATAAATCGGCCGAAAAGTTTGACACCCACGGGATGGTTAGTGGTGCTGTTGCTCCGGGTTTGAAAGCCGAAGTTCCCGGGATTGAAGCCACCACCCGGCTAAACCCTTTGGGCGAATCGGTGTTTTATTCCGAAGATTTGAAGCCTTACAAAGCCGATTTCCAGCTTGCTGATGAGCATTTGTTTGAAGTGCTGCCCCGCCCCATGATTAGCGGTAAAGCCGAAGAAATACTGCTGACCCCCATGACCTGCATGGTATCCGACAAAGTGGCGGCCGACATGGGTGGGAATGTTGTTGGTAAACTGATTGAGCTGAAGGAGTACCCAGGGAAAAAGCTCACCATTGGCGGCGTGTTCGAACGACTGCCCGAAAACACCGTTTATTCGTACGATGTAGCCGTGTCAATGATGTCCATCAGCCAGTTTATGTGGGACGGCACCAACAATTGGCTGGGGAACGACCGCTATTATTCGGTGGTGAAATTGGCTCCCGGCATCGACCCTAACACGTTGGCTCCGGCCGTGCGGAAGATGCAGGAAAAATACCAGGACATTGAAAAACTGGAAGCGCAACAAGGCAGCGAAGTGTTGAAATATACGTTCGAACCCATACAGAAGATCAAGGTCGGCGAAATGAAAGATATGATCATCATTTTAACGACCATCGCTTTGTCGGTATTGTTTATTGCCATTTTGAATTACATCTTGCTTACGTTAAGCGCTTTGGTGAAACGGGCCAAAAGCTCGGCCATTCATAAAACCTGCGGCGCTCAAGCCTCCAACCTTTGGCAGATGATTTTCTCGGAAACCCTGCTCCTGTTCATTTTTTCACTGCTTGGCGCTTTCTTCACTATCATGGCTATAAAACCCTTTGTGGAGGAACAGTTTGGGCACTGGCTGGCATCGAGCTTAAACCCGCAGGTGGTGTGGCCGCTGCTGGCCATTTTGTTGGCCTTGTTATTTTTTACCGCTTACCTTCCGGGGCGCTTCTTCGCACACATTCCGGTGGCAACAGCCTTCCGCAGCTACAAGCAAAAGCGCGACAAATGGAAACTCACCCTGCTGGCGGTTCAGTTTGGCGGAGCTTCGTTTATACTCACGGTGCTGGTTATTGTCAGCCTTCAGTATAACAGCCTGTTAGAGGCCGACCACGGCTACCAAACCAAAAATATTTACTACAGCCCGAGCAGCGGTTTGCAGGCTTCCAAGCTGCCAACGGTGTTGCACCAGTTGCGGACAATGGCCGAAGTGGAGCAGGTTGGCCTGGGCGTTCAGCTGCCCGGCGACGGTATCTCGGGCAACAATGTTTCGCTGCCAGGTAGTGATAAGGAGCTGTTCAATGTGGCCGATTTTTACTACATCGACAATAATTACCTTTCAATATTGAATATACCTGTAAGCAAAGGGCTGACTTTTGGCGCGGCCGATGTGTTGTCTTACGACATGCTGATTAGCGAAAAAGGTGAGCAAATGCTGAACCTGAACACCGGTTGGACGGATGGTGTGCTCGGGAAACAGGTTACGGTAAGCGAACACGGCACGACCACCATCCGGGGTGTATTCCCCGACTTTGTGATTGGCTCAGCTGCTTTAGCAGATAATCGGCCTTCGGTTTTCTTTTACCTGCCCGAAGAAAAGTTTCAGGCATTGATGGAGAAACACCCGTCATACGCCTTCAATATAATTGTAAAAACCAACGACTCGGCCCAACCCGGATTTATGGGACGGATGGCCGAAGTGATGAACTTGGGTATTCCGCATCAGGATGCGGTGGTAAAAAGCCTGGAACAGGAACAGCGGCACAAGTACCAGGAACAGTTGGGCTTCCGCAATGCCATGATGGCCGGTAACGTGGTGATTTTGCTGGTTGGCGTGTTGGGTTTGCTCGGTTACACGGCCAACGAGGCAGCCCGCCGCCAAAAAGAGCTGGCCATACGCCGGATAAACGGCGCCCGCCTGCCCGATATTTTGCAGCTATTTATTGTGGAGCTGGAACTGGTGGCTGTACCGGCAGTATTGCTGGGCTTGGGCGGCGCCTGGCTGGTGGCCGGACGCTGGATGCAAAGCTTTGCTTTCAAAATAGCCCTCAACTGGTCGATTTTTGCGGCGTGCAGCCTGGCAATACTGAGCATGGTGGCCCTGATTTCGGCCTACAACTATGTGCGCATGGCCAACCGCAACCCGGTAGAGGCCTTGCGGTACGAATAAAAACAGGATTAAAAATAAATTAGGTGATGATACAACTAAAAAACGTTTTCAAGTACTACGACAATAAGTTTCAGCGGAGCTTTGTGTTGAAGGACATTAACCTCAGCATTAACGAAGGCGAATTTGTGTCAATCATGGGGCCAAGCGGCGCCGGAAAATCAACGCTGCTGAACATTATTGGCCTATTGGATGAGCCCAGCGAAGGCGAATACTTCTTTCTGGGCCAAACGGCCCATGGTTTAGCCGAGCGGAAGAAAGTGGAATTCCACCGCAACTATGTGGGCTTCATTTTCCAGGCTTTTCACCTTATCGATGAGATGACCGTGTATGAAAACATTGAAACGCCGCTCATTTACAAAGGGGTGAAAAGCCAAGAGCGTAAGGCTATGGTAGCCGATATGCTCGACCGCTTTAATATGGTGGCCAAAAAAGACCTGTTCCCCGCGCAGCTTTCGGGCGGGCAGCAGCAGCTGGTGGGCGTTGCCCGGGCCATAATTGGCAAGCCCCGCTTGTTGCTGGCCGACGAACCCACCGGAAACCTGCACTCCGAACAGGGCGCCAAAATTATGGAATTGCTGAGAAAGCTGAACGAGGACGAAAAGATTACCATCATCCAGGTGACCCATAACGAAGACTTTGCCCGCTACGGCAAACGTATCATCCGCATTGCCGATGGGCGCCTGGATAGCGATGTGGAGATTCGTTAAAACCGAAAATAAAAAAACATGATACAGCTAAAGCGAATTCTAAAATCGATTCTGAAGTATAAAACCTCGTCGGGTTTAACGCTGCTGAGCCTGGTTATTTCGTTTACCGGAATAATCATTCTCACGCTTTATGTGAGCTTTGAAAAGAGTTTTGACCGTTTTCACACCAATCGCGACTCTATATACCGGCTCGAATTGCGCGGCGAGGGCAGTTGGCTCCCTGCAAAAATGAGTACGGTTATCAAAAATCAAATACCCGAAGTAGGGCAAATTACCCGACTGTCGAGCAATAATGCGTTTGTAACGACACCGGAGCTGAATGAAACAAACACCAAATTCGAGGCGGATTGTTATTGGGCCGATTCCGTTTTTTTCAATATGTTTTCTTTTTCGCTGTTGCTTGGCGACAAAACTTCCGTTTTAAACGACCCCCATTCGGCCGTTATTTCCGAATCGCTTTCCAAAAAAATGTTTGGCGGCAATAACCCGGTTGGGCAAACGCTGCTGACCGACAATATTTCGTACCACATTACGGGGGTGATGAAAGATTTTCCGAAGAACTCCAGCTTACAGGCCGACTGCATTTTGCCTTTTTCGGTTTACACGGCCGAAAAACGGTACGATTATTTTGATGAATGGAGCGAATGGAGCTTTAACAACCTGATGATGCTGAAACCCGGTACCGACCCGGACCAGGTAGCGGCCAAAATAGAGAAGCTCGCCGAAATTGAAGTTCAGATTAAACAGGAAAAAGCGGGCTATAGCGGCGCAGGAACCTTTGTGTACCTGCGCCCGCTAGCAGATATTCATTATATCAACGACGGTTTCTTTGCGGGCTATACCAACCCGGTGGTTTTAAACGTGTTT
>JBKEAN010000052.1:0-11724 GCA_047972415.1 Mangrovibacterium sp. | reverse complement strand
TAATACGGTGCGGGTCAATTCCAAGTTGTTCGTTCCGTTCAATCAGGAAATACGTAGCATCCTGCACGTCCTCAACAGCTGCCCGAAAGGTTTTTAACTTCTCGGCGGCCGGGCAATCGCAACCAAATCCGGTAACCGAATCCTTGCGCGTGAGCCGGTAACTCACCGAAACCGCAACATAACCATAGCCAGCCACATTACGGCAAAACTTGCGGATAAAGGCTTCGTCGCGTACACCGCCTGCAAAGCCGCCGCCATGTACATACATCAGTACCGGGCGTTTTTGATCCGGATCGAAAGCCGGCTGATACAAATCCAGTTGAAGTTCATGCTGATTTTTATCGGCGTAGGTGTAGGTATCTACAATAACCGAGTCGGCAAAAGGTTCCAGGTAACGTTTCTGAGCGTAAAGCTGGCTTGTAAAAATAAAAATCAGAGAAAGGGTGAAAAACAAATTCTTCATGGTCAAGTTTACATGTTTGTTTCAGGTAAAAACAGATTCTTCGCTAAATTAGAAAAAATACTTGTTCAGGCCGTGATAACCAAAACCATCAGGGATAATGAGAACTGAAAAATTAGATTTCAGATTTCAGACTTGAAACTTACAGCTTATAGCTTGTAGCTTGATACTTGTAGCTTGATACTTGTAGCTTGCAGCTTGCAGCTTATAGCTTATGGTTTGAAGCTTTTGAATCCAGGCTTTCGCTGGCCTTTTTCAGTGCCAAATCGAAGGTTGACAATACATTTTCCGATGGGATTAGGTCGAATACTTTTCCTTTTTCCAAATCTTTCAACACATTGGGCTGAACACCTGAGAGCAACACTCTCGTACCACTTTGTTGCAAGCCCTTCACGGCATCTTTCAGGTTATGCAAACCGGTTGAATCGATAAAAGGCACGTGGCGCATCCGGATAATCAACACATCCGATTTCATTCCGATTTGTTTCAGGGTTGAACTATATTGTTTGGCCGAGGCAAAGAAAAATGGGCCGCTTATTTCGTAAATGCCCAGGCCCTGCGGCAAATTGGGGTAACTTTCGAGCACATCCGAGTCCACTTCGGCCCCAGTACCGGCACCGGTACCGGCATCGGCCATACGTTTCATAAACAGCAACGCCGAAAGTACCACGCCAATTTCAATGGCCACCGTCAAATCAACCAAAACTGTAAGCAGGAAGGTAACCAGTAAAATGAGAATATCGAAAGCCGACCCTTTCAGTATGGAAACAAAGTTACGCCATTCGCTCATGTTATACGCCACCACAATCAGGATACCCGCCAGGCACGACATCGGAATCAGTTTTGCCCACTGACCAAAAAACAACATGATGAAAAGCAAAGTCAAAGCATGAATAACGCCGGCAATAGGTGTACGCCCTCCGTTTTTCACGTTCGTTGCCGTACGGGCAATGGCACCTGTGGCCGGAATACCTCCAAAAAACGGGGTCACCACGTTGGCAATACCTTGCGCAATCAACTCCGTATTCGAGCGGTGGTTCCCGCCAATCATCCCATCGGCAACAACAGCCGAAAGCAAACTTTCAATGCCGCCCAGCAGGGCAATTGTCAATGCAGGTGCCAGGTAAGTGTGCAACTGGTGAAAATCAACCGTCGGGACAGTCAGGTGAATGGATTGCGGAATTTCTCCAAAAACCGTTTCAATGGTCGAAACCGGTAAGCCAAAAAACTGCACAACAGCAGTCACCAAAATAATCGCCACAAACGAACCTGGGATTTTAGTCGTAATTTTACGAAAGTAAACTGAAATCAGAATGGTAACAATGGTAATAACCAATGCCGTCGGGTTCACTTTATCCAGGTTCGAGAAATAAGTTTCCCATTTGGGCAAAAACTCCGAAGGCAACTCGGCAAGCTGAAGTCCCAAGGCATCTTTTATTTGGGTTGAAAAAATAACCAGGGCAATACCGCTTGTAAACCCGACAATTAACGGGTGCGGAATAAATTTAAGCAGCGAGCCCAAACGAAGCAGCCCAAAAGCAATGAGGATAATCCCGGCCAGAATGGTCGAAATAATCAACCCATCAATACCATAGCTGTGTATGATACCGCAAACAATAACGATAAATGCACCGGTTGGCCCTCCAATCTGAACCCTGCTTCCTCCCAAAAGAGAAATAATCAGACCCGCCACAATGGCTGTTATCAGCCCTTTTTCGGGCGACACGCCCGATGCCACAGCAAAAGCGATGGCCAGCGGCAGGGCAACAATCCCGACAATAACACCGGCAAATAAGTCTTTGGTAAATTGTTGTTTGGAATAACCCTGTTTAAGTACACTCAACAATTTGGGATAAAACACCGAATTCATAAAATAACTGTTTAATAACTGAGCGCGTAAATGTAACCACAAATTGGCTCTGTTACCTTAGTCGCTGTCCGAAATTAGCACGAACTTAAAGCTGGCGGGAATAACAGCACAGTGCAACAGAAACAATGCAAGTTGAAGCCGAAACCAGACGAGTTGAAATACTCGGACACGACTAATTCCGGCTTTTCAGAATCTCCTGCAAACGGAACATTTCGTCGCGCAAACGGGCAGCTTCAATAAAGTCGAGCTCTTTGGCGGCTGCTTCCATCTCCTTTTTGGTTTTGGCAATAGCTTTTTCGAGCGCAGGCTTGTTCATGAGCGCCACAACCGGGTCGGCGGCCACATCGGGCGAGCGTTCTTCGCGCTGGTAAGCTTGCTGTTTATTGCTGCGGTACTCGTAGCCAATAATTTCGCGCGTAGCTTTTATAATGGGCTGCGGGGTGAGACCGTTCTCCTCGTTGAAGCGCATCTGTTTGGTGCGGCGGTAATTGGTTGAATCGATGGTGCGTTGCATCGAGTCGGTAATTTTATCGGCATACATAATCACACGCCCGTTGATGTTGCGTGCGGCACGACCCGCAGTTTGGGTAAGCGAACGCTCGGAGCGCAAAAAGCCTTCCTTGTCGGCATCGATAATAGCCACCAGCGAAACTTCGGGCAAGTCCAGCCCCTCGCGCAACAGGTTAATACCCACCAGCACGTCGAAAACACCCTTGCGCAAATCCTCCATAATCTCGATGCGCTCCAGCGTGTCAATATCCGAGTGGATGTAGCGGGTTTTAATGCCCATATTCAGCAGGTATTTACTCAACTCCTCCGACATACGCTTGGTTAAGGTGGTTACCAGCACACGCTCGTTCTTTTCAATACAAAGGTGAATTTCGTTTATCAGGTCATCAATCTGGTTCCCCGAAGGGCGCACTTCAATCACCGGGTCGAGCAAGCCTGTGGGCCGTATAATTTGTTCTGCTACAACACCTTCAGATTTTTCGAGCTCGTAATCGGCAGGTGTAGCGCTTACAAAGAGTATTTGGTTTACAATGCTTTCAAATTCTTCGAACTTCAGTGGGCGGTTATCAATTGCTGCCGGAAGCCTGAAACCATACTCCACCAGGTTCACCTTGCGCGAGTGGTCGCCGCCGTACATGGCACGGATTTGCGGGACTGTTACGTGACTTTCGTCCAAAATAACCAGAAAATCTTTTGGAAAATAATCGAGCAGACAGAAGGGACGGGTACCGGCCGCTCGCCCATCAAAATAACGCGAGTAATTCTCCACCCCGGGGCAATAACCCAGTTCGCGCATCATCTCCAGGTCGTATTCCACACGTTCTTCAATGCGTTTGGCTTCGAGCGGCTTTCCAATTTGCTGGAAAAACTCGACCTGTCTCACCAAATCGTCCTGTATTTCGCGGATAGCACCCTGCATACGTTCCTTGGTGGTTACAAATATGTTGGCCGGGTAAATAATGGCCTTTTCCAGCTTTTCAATAATGTGACCGCCCACCGGGTCGAAGCTGTAAATTTCTTCCACCTCGTCGCCCCAGAATACCAGCCGAACCGCGTAGTCGGCATAAGCCAGATACACATCCACCGTGTCGCCCTTCACCCTGAAATTGCCGCGCTGAAAGTCGGCTTCGTTGCGCGAATACAAAGCGCCCACCAGTTTGTGCAATACCTGGTTGCGGCTGGCGGCCTGCCCTACCGACAACTCGGTCACGTTTTCGTGGAAGTCCTGCGGGTTGCCAATACCGTACAAGCACGACACCGACGACACCACCACCACGTCGCGACGCCCCGACAACAATGCTGACGTGGTGCTCAAGCGTAACTTCTCAATGTCCTGATTAATGGATAAATCCTTTTCAATGTACGTATCAGAGCTGGGTATGTAGGCTTCGGGCTGGTAATAATCGTAATACGACACAAAATATTCGACCGCATTGCGGGGAAAGAATTGTTTCATCTCGCCGTACAGCTGGGCCGCCAAGGTTTTGTTGTGGCTCAGGATTAACGTTGGCCGCTGCACCGCCTCAATAACATTGGCCATGGTGAAGGTTTTTCCCGAACCGGTTACGCCTAGC
Source organism: Mangrovibacterium sp. (assembly GCA_047972415.1). Classification (GTDB taxonomy): domain Bacteria; phylum Bacteroidota; class Bacteroidia; order Bacteroidales; family Prolixibacteraceae; genus Mangrovibacterium. The sequence continues at coordinate 7,310 of JBKEAN010000052.1, read as the reverse complement.
AAGGTCTGAAAACGCACGTCTTGCTCAACGCCCTCAGTCAACTGCTGAATGGCAGACGGCTGATCGCCCATGGGTTTATAGGGTGCTTCCAGCTTAAATTCCATGCGTTTTGTGTTTAAAGTTTAAAGTCTCAGGTTCTGAGTTCCAATTTCTATATTGAAGGCTGCGACTGAGCACTGCGACCGATCACTTTATCAGTTCGAAATAAATAGGATAATGGTCGGAAACACCTCCGTAATAATTCGGGCCACCGTACGTGCGGTTGGGTACAACATTGCCTTTATTATCGGTGTAGTTCATCCAGTCGGCGCTGAAAATATAGCCGGTTACCGGATTCACCCGAAAACCTTTCGCATCGAGCAAACTTTTCGATACCACCAGGTTGTCGAGCATATCCCAGCGCCCACGGTAGCAATAAGTTCCTTTTCCGTCCCGCGCGAGAGGCATCATCAGGTTAACCAAATCCGATTTGCTTCCCGGCATTCCGGCTCCCAATATGTTCTTCAGGCTTTTATTTTCGGGGGTATCATTCATGTCGCCCATAATCACAATGTTTGCTATCGGATCTTGGCCAAGCACCTGCTTCACCTTATTTTTAAGCGCTTCGGCTACCTTCATCCGCGCCGGCTCCGATTTTTCCAGTCCTGCATTTCGCGAGGGCCAGTGGTTTACAAAAAAGTGAAAGCTCTCGTTTCCGAATTTCCCGCTCACGTGCAAAATATCGCGTGTTCTGGAGCCCGTAATCGGGATCACATCAAACGATAGCATCTTAAACTCAGCCGGGCGATACAGCAATGCCACGTCAATGCCCCGCTCATCGGGGCTATCTTGATGAACAATTGCATAATGCCCCCGGGACATCGCTTTCGTTTTAATTAAATCTTCGAGTACGCGGCGGTTTTCAACCTCGGCCAAACCAATAATCTCCGGCAAATCTTCGTCATCAATCGACGTGAGCACCCGGGCAATATCATCCAGCTTTTTCTTGTAACGTTCTTTCGTCCATTGCTTTTCACTTTCAGGCAAAAACTCCTCGTCGTTTATGAGTTTATCCTTTTCGGTGTCGAACAAGTTCTCCACATTGTAGTTCACCACGGTAATGTGCGACAGTTTTTCGTTGCTTTTACACGAGTTTAGCAAGAGAATAAAACCCAAAAAAACAACAAATGCAGTATTCTGTTTTATCATCACTTTCCGGTTGTTACTTCGTAGTACTTGGTGACATCAACCACCATCATGCCAGCGGTTTTAGCTGCCTGAATGCCCAATACGCCATCTTCGAACACCTGACAATCGGCAGGCGGTACACCCATTAGCTCGGCGCAGCGCAAAAAGGTTTCGGGGTGAGGCTTGTAGTTGTTCACATCTTCGTAGGCCACTATAATGTCAAAATATTGGCTCAACCCTATCAGTTCAAGTGACTTTCGGGCCAGGCGATGCAAACCGCCTGTACCAACTGCCATTGGCATTTTACCGTGGTATTTTTTAATCAAAGCCACTACCGGCTCAATGGGCTTTGCCAGGTGCATATTGGCTTCGTATTCTTCCTCTTTGGTATCGCCCATTTCCTTGGGATTGATGTTTGTATTGAAAAGCTCGTTCAGTTTCTCAACCGTTGGGTACAGCGGAATGCCTGCCAGTTGAACAAACAATTCAACTGTAAAGTCGATCCCGTAGCGAGCCGCAGCATTCCGCCAAGCCACGTAATGAATCGGCATGGTATCCGAAATGGTTCCGTCCAAATCAAAAATCAAACCCTTTGCATTCGGATTAATTTCTAATGTCATAATCAATTGCTTTAAATGAAGGCACAAAACTACTCAAAAGTCTGCTTCCGCTTTCACTTTTTACTTTACCAAAAAATTAACACATTTGCCGAAAATCAGTTCAAACATGGATCGACAGCTTTTTCTCACATTGACTTCGAGCGCCCAATGGCTACTTCTTATTTCACTGGCCCTGCTCATTTATTCGTGGCTTAACAAGAAACGCGGGGTTCAACTCGCCGGATTAGGACTGTTTGTGGCATTGGCAATTTATGCGGCCTGGGTTATATTAAGCGGGATTATTGTTGTTCCGGCGGTAGAAGCTGGCTCTTCCACCTCCCACGAAGCCAAAGCACTCGCCATTTTTATGGGAATAGTAATTTGCGGGGTGTTGGCCCTAATCGGGTTGGTTTTGCATTTTTTTCAATCGAAATATGCAAAAATCCCATCCCTGATTATCGTCTCGCTGTCCTTGGCCTTGTTCTTTATGATTTACCACTTGCAACGCTACCAATAGTTTGCCAATTGGGATGAACAAGTAAGCTGGCAAAAAAAACAAAGCAAAAGCTGCCCCCTTTTCAGGAAACAGCTCTCAATATACGTACTTCAATTTATTTCTTCGAATCGATACAGGCATTATAAAGCCCGTCAAACAGCTCTTTTGTATCCGAAGCTGCCATAGCCGCAAAAGCGACCCGGATAACATTGTTCAGGTTGATGATACCAATGCTGTATTTCTCTATCAAAATCCGGCGAATCAGTTCTCCATCCAACCCTTCGACCAGTTTTACACACATAAAATAACCTGAGTTATAGGGCAATGCATTGAAATAAGCTTTGTATTTCGTGTCTTTCAAAACATCTTTTATTGCTTCGTAGCGGTTTTTAAGAATGGCATATTTTGCATCCTTTTGCGTTTTATACTGCGAATCTTCGAAGGCACTAAGCAGCAGCGATTGCGAAATATTAGCGGCATTCGAAATGTTACCACGAACGGCACCAGCTGTTTTAGCCTCCATAGCAGTGTACAATTCAGCATCGCCTCCTTTAACGCCATAGGTAATAAACCCAACCCGGAAGCCCCAAACGTAATCTTCTTTGGTTGGCCCGTCAATTTTTACGGCCAAAACATTCTCGTGCAGGTTACACAGCCGTGCAAAAATGCTTTCCGGTTCAATTCCTTTTTCGTAAACCAAACCAAAATATGCATCGTCGCAGAGAATCACCAGCTTGTTGCCTTTTTGGGCTGCATCCAAAATAATGCCGGCAATCTGCTTGGCTTCTTCAATGGTTGGCGAGTAACCGGTTGGATTATTCGGAAAATTAAGAATAACGATTTTTTTGCCAATGCCGTCGGCCTCAATACCAGCTTTAAACGAAGCCATGTCGAGTTTTTCGCCATCAAACAAACGGTATTTTTGCAAGTCGGCGCCGTAAGCGTGGTTCAGAATGAGGTTGTAGTTTCCCCAAAACAAATCGGGGATAATCACTTTCTCACCTTCATTTACAAATAAATAACCAGCCATGCTCACACCATGTGTCAACGCATTGGTTACCACGGGTAAACTAAGAACCTGATTACCAATTCTAGGGTTTTTTTCATAAATCATACTTTTCCAGCGCGCGCGAAAATCGGGGCGCCCAAAGCTGGGTGCATACGGAAATACCAATGCCGGATCGAGCTTTATTTTACGTTCAATACTTTCCAGTCGCATGGGCGAACCATTGTCTTCCACGGCAGCACCAATTGTTGCGTTAATCCGGGTGCCCTTCGCATCTGCTGTTTGTCCAAGAATTCCTTTTTTGGGAAAGAAAATGTTTTTACCGCGCTCCGAAAGCATTTCGTACACTGCCGGATTTTTTGCGCGAATTACCAAGTTTAACTCTTCAGCTTGTGGATTCATTATCAAATATTTATGTACTTTCAGCAACTATTTGTCAATCAACCTGATTTGATGGGTGAAAGATATTAAAAAATCTTCATTCCCTGTCGTACTTCTTTTAAATTGAAATCATTCCCCTCTGATTATTTTCAATTTGTAGCAAAACAAAAAAAATACCCATCCAAAACCGATAATTTGTAAGTTGATCCTACTTCTAACCAGATAAACTTCGGCCGGGAATAGTTATTCCCCGAACTCGATTCCAGTCAAACTCTGACATTTTCGGAAGCTCAATTACGTCAAAGATACGGGAATGTAAAACTGAAGAGGCAGTTTAAACTGAAAACAGTGCAAAACTCAACGTGTTTTTTAATCGACCAGCGGGATAGTGAAAATAATTTGTGTGCCTTTGCCCAATTTACTTTCGGCATGAAACGAACCACGGTTTTGATGCAAAAACTCTTTTGCCAGAATCAAGCCGATTCCGGTTCCCGGCTCATCCAGGGTACCCGGAGTTGAAAACGAAACGGAAGCGTTTACACGCATCAGGTTTTCGGGCGACATGCCCACGCCATTGTCAGAAACGGTTATCTGCATGTAATCGCCGGATTCTTCGGCTGCAATCCTGATTTCGCCGCCACTGCGCGAAAACTTAATGGCATTGGACACAAAAATGCGCAATACCGCACCAAGCATATCTTCGTCGCCAAACAGTTCCGAATTGCTTCTCATTTTCAAAAAGAAGGACAGCTTTTTCTCTACAATTTGCGCGTTGAAAAGCTCAATCACATCGCGATAAATTTTTTCGAGCTTCACCGCTTTGGGCATCACGGGAACCACATCGGTCAGCGCTGTTGACCAGCGCACCAAATCATGCAAAAGGCGGTAGTTTTGTGTCGAAAAAGCGGCCAGGCTGCTAATTATTTCGCGTTTCCGTTTATCGTCAAACGTATCGTACTCGTCGTTCAGCAGGTTGGCCAGGGCCGAAAAGCTACCGATATGGTCGCCCAGGTTGTTGGAAATAAGCGACACAAAGTGTTCTTTGTTTACCGCCAGGTTCTTATAATTCTGCTGGCTTTCGACCAGCCATTCCGAAACTTTTTGGATGCGGCTGTACAACACTTCAAATACAAATTCGTTGAAGTAGGCCATAATAGCTATGAGAAAAAACACCAGAATCAGGTGTCCGCCTTTAATCCAGCTGTAGTGCGGAAACCAGGCTTTGTCGTTGAATAAAATAACTCCCAGAATGTTAACAATAACAAAAACCAGAAGCAAATAAATGCCCTTACGGCGTCCGATGAGCAAAATAGTGGGAAGTGGGATTAAAATTGAAAAGTACAACCCGGTTTGTTCAATCCCTCCGGTTTGAATAAAAAAAGTGGTCAGCGCCATAATCATCACCACAAACGTTGTTGTGGCCAAAGTGAGCTTTTGTTTCGACCGGTACAGGTAGTACAACACGGCACTGATTCCTAAAGCCGACGAGTTGACAGCCAAGAAAAAGTAGTCGCCAACCAGCAAGTTATAAACGATAACACCAAGTATCAGCAATAAAAACAAATAGGCAAAAAGCTGAAGCAACATGCTTTTCTTTTTATCCTCAAAGCTGGCATACACCGTCACATTGGCACTCATGGCCAATTGTTGCAAATATTTTCTCAGGTAGTTCACTAGGGCTATATTGGATTGCCTACTAAAATAGCGCATTTACCCCGGATAGCCGCTATAAAAAAGCAAAAAGATAGTTTAGGCATATTCGCCCCGGGCATCGGTCAGCACCTCGAAACCATCATTGGTCACCAAAATTGTGTGTTCAAATTGGGCCGAAAGCTTACCGTCGCTGGTTCGTGCGGTCCAACCGTCAAACCGGTCGATCCGGGTACTGGCTTTTCCTTCGTTAATCATGGGTTCAATGGTGAAAATCATTCCCGGTGCCATCAGCTGTCCCGAGTTTCGGCGGGCAATATGGTCAACCTGGGGCGCTTCATGAAAATCAACCCCTACACCGTGGCCGCAAAATTCGTAAACTACGCTGTAATGCTGGGCTTTAGCGTACCTTCCGATAACGAAACCTATATTTCCGAAATGATTTCCAGGCCGGACCTGTTCAATTCCCAAATCGAGGCTATGCTTGGCAGCATCAATCAAACGCTGAGCGTTTGCCGAAATCTCGCCAACAGCAAACATGCTACTGGTATCGCCATAATAACCATTCAAAATGGTGGTCACATCAATATTCAGAATATCGCCCTGCTTCAGAATGGTGGTTTTACTTGGGATTCCGTGACAAACCACTTCGTTGAGCGAAATACAGGACGATTTGAGATAGCCATTGTATCCAAGCGTAGCAGGCACTGCACCATGATCGAGAATGTACTGATGAATCAGATGATCCAGGTACTCGGTATCAACCCCTTCTTTCACATACTCCTTAATCATAATTAGTGCCTTACCTGCCAATTGACTACTCTGCCGTATCCCTTCAATTTGTTCTGCACTCTTAATAATAATGTCGCTCATCGAAAAAAAATTTACGCAAAAGTGGTTATTGCTTATTTATTTTCAAAGCCGAACAATACTTTTGTGCAAAAGTTTAGCAAAGCAGTCGTAATTTATGTCGTTGCAGAGCTGCCAATTCAGATAAACAGAAATCACTTTTACTGACTCTATGTTACAATACCGCGAAACCATTCCGATTCATTCATACCAGACCAACCAATTCGCACAGGCAACCATTCCTTCTGTTTTAAACTGTATGCTCGAAGCTGCCTGGGCCCACGCCCAATTGATGGATTGGGGCTACGATTTATTGCAGAAAAACAATATGTTTTGGGTATTGTCCCGGCTTTATATCGAAATTGAGAAACTTCCGCATTGGCAGGAAAGAATCTTTCTGAAAACATGGTCGGCCGGGACAGACGGGATGTACGCTTTTCGCGAATATTTACTCGAAAACGAACACGGCGAAGTAGTTTTGCGGGCCAATACGGCTTGGTTGATACTGGATACCGAAAGCAAAAAAATTGTGATGTTGCGCGACCAGAAAGAAAGCTTTCCGCGATTTGAAGGACACGGTGTTTGCCGCGAGCCCAAACGCCTTCGACCTAAAAAACAGGAGGGTAAACTTCAGTTTGAAGTGGTTAAATTCAGTGATATTGATGTAAACCGGCACTTTAACAGTGTAAAGGCGCTGGAGCGGGTGTTGGACGAATACGGCATCGGCTTTCAGAACCAGTACGAACCGGCCACCATCGAAATTAACTACCTGAAAGAAGGGCTTCCGGGCGATATGTTGGCTGTTTCGCGCCTCGAGCTGGGGGAGCTAAAATACCACTCGACCATTGTCAGGCAGGGAGATACAGCAGAGCTGAGTGCCTTCGAAATTGCGTGGAGGAAGAAGAGTTCTTATTGATTATTAAGCAAAACGGACTGCCAACTTCAAGCTTCAATCAACTCTCAAGCAAGTATTTTATTCGTTCCAGCTTTTCTTCCAATGGCTGGTAGCCATCAATCCAATGAATTACTGTACCCTTGCGCTCCATGCCCCGGAACCAGGTCATTTGCCGCTTGGCAAACTGGTGAATAGCCGTTTCGAGCCCGCAGAACATATCGTCGTAAGTTAGTTCACCGGTCAGGTGCAGGGTCAGGTATTTGTACT
>JBKEAN010000051.1:0-52477 GCA_047972415.1 Mangrovibacterium sp. | reverse complement strand
TGTTCTTCAAAATAAAACAATTGTATTAACACTTGTTCCAATTCCGGCAATTTATTCAGAGCCTCGTGCAGCGCGTGCTCTACAGCCACCTTATCCATCTCTCCCAAACGATCGTTCAGCCACATTTCGTCGTTCTCGCTCAGGTTTTGCTCATCCAGCGAACGAATTTCGATTTTTCGCTTCCGCATCAAACTAATGCAACTGTTGTAGGCAATCCGGTAAAGCCAGGTTGAAAATTTCGATTTTTGCCCAAACGTTCCTAGTGACCGATAAGCTTTTACAAAGCAGTCCTGCGCCAATTCCTCGGCATCTTCGGAATTGCGCACCAGTTTGAGTGCCAAACCGTACACCATGTCCTGATAGCGCTCCACCAGGTACGAAAAGGCGGAAGTTTCGCCCGCCAGTACCCGGCTGATGTAAAAGTTATCGTCCATTTGCTGCATACACCGAATAGGACGCCATTTGCTGCCGGGGGTTACAGTCTAGTTCAAAATATTTGTGTTTTTTCTTTTGAGCCGCAAGTTACAAGCTTCAAGTAACAAGCGACCAGTAACGAGTATCCGGCAACCGGCAATCAGCCACAAGTAACAAGCTACCCGTAACAGCAACCAACAAGGACAACAACGACAACTAGCAACCAGCTGCCACCTCCTTCCCCCTTCTCCCCTGCATAAAATTTTTCGCCCTGTTTGTAACCAGTGCCCAAAAGCGGCGTCATAAGGTCGAGTTTAACATGAAACAATAACCATTAAAAACAAATAAAATGTTAGCAGGTATTTTAGTCCCCTTGATTTTTTGTGTCCTTATCTTCGGACTGTGTTACATGTACTGGACCACTCGCCACAAAGAGCGGATGACCATGCTGGAACGAGGTGCCGATCCGAGTCTGTTTCGCACCAAGATGCCAAGCACCCAATTTCTGACCTTGAAATTAGGACTGCTCTGCATGGGTATTGCCCTGGGTGTGTTGTTTGGCACCCTCCTGCATATGAATATGCGCATGGAGGAAGAGCCGGCTTATTTCTCCATGATTTTCCTTTTCGGAGGCCTTGGGCTGGTGGTTGGTTACCTTATTCAGGAAAAAAAGACAAGTAAAAACAAGTAGGAAACACCAAACGATGAACACGAGCCATTCGGAATTGCCGAATGGCTCGTTTGTTATTAAGGGGTTCCAATTTCGGGCAAGTGGGGTCAAGTACAGGGTGCCTAAAACAAAAAAAGACTAATCCAAACAGATTAGCCTCTTTTGCGGTGCGGACGGGATTCGAACCCGCGACCCCCGGCGTGACAGGCCGATATTCTAACCAGCTGAACTACCGCACCAGTCGTGCTTTTTTGTATCGATTTTGCGGTGCGGACGGGATTCGAACCCGCGACCCCCGGCGTGACAGGCCGATATTCTAACCAGCTGAACTACCGCACCAAACAAAGCTCTTTAATCGATTTTTGAAAGCACCATTTGAATGAACTTGCCCCGTGAAAATCCGTTTTTCAAAAGGCTCTGCAAATATAGAGCTTCTTTTTATTTTCGCAATAGCCTCTTTAAATTTTTCAAAGAAATTTGAAGCCTAGCGCGGTTTTCCGAAGTGGGACATTCTCTTTTCAACAAAACGGCAATGCGCCTAATCGATTAAATTTTCAGCTTTCAATCTTGTTTCGCCGCTCCACCGGTAAGCCGTAAGTTTACCACGCCGGCTCACGCAGCTGTCAACACAGCAAATATTTGGTTTAATAATATTGGGGTGGTCTTTCATACAATAATGGCCAAAGAAAACCAAGGGTGCGTGGTCGGGGTACGGCTCACGCGTTTCAATAATTTCGGCCGGGATAGTGTAGTTCGGCAGCTCGAACCGGCTCTCGAACGAAAGTTCCCTGAAGGTCTGTCCTTTTGGGCTTTCCCACCAGCGCGAGCGAAAGGTGCGGTGGGCATTGCCGGTACTATCGAAAACCAGCAGGTCTTTGGGTAGCTCAAAGTCAATTCCCTTGCAGGTTTCCCAAAATGCCTGCGAAAGCCTTTTGTTGTTTTTTTCAACCTTTTTCAGGAATTTTCTTTTCAGCTTTGGTTCGTTCAGGTTCTCTTTCAACAACCTGATGTTTTCATCGTCCCAACAGGCGTGGACAATACGAATGCCGTCGAGTTCCAGAAACAGGGGTAAGGTGCGCATCCAGTCCACCTGTTCCTTCCACAGATCCATATCGGAACTGTATTCTGCTAGGGTTGGGTGCAAATCCAGGCGGAGGCGCGACCAGCGTTTACTCAAGCGTTGTCCCTGCTTGTCGAGCAAGGTATAAAAGATGGCGTTAATCTCGTGGTTCCCCAAAATGGCATAAGCATGCCCTTTTTCAACCATATTGCGAATAAGGCGGATGGTTTCCTTTATTTTGGGACCGCGATTAATAAAATCGCCCACAAAAACGGCTTTCCGTTGTGGATGAAAATAGCTCTTGTCCTTTTCCTTGTAACCCATTCGGCTCAGCAAATCCTTTAGTAAATCTGCCTGCCCGTGAACATCTCCGATAATGTCGTACATAGAAATAAAAATGCCCGGTTTATGTCCGGGCAATTTATTATTTTTTTCAAAAAGAACAAGCCGTTGCCGAACTTGTATTGCGGGTCAATTTATCGGGTCAGGTTTTCTTCGATAAATTTCCCCAGTTTGAAGTAGCGATCGTAAATAAGCTGGTACTTGGCTGCATTTTCGGGAATCGGCTGGTATTCCGTCTCGAAGCCGCCACCCATTTTATCCTGAGCCTCGTGTGTTGTTGCATAAATACCCGCCACAACAGCCGCCGCCATAGCCGAACCCAAGGCACAAGCTTGTTCGGAACGTGCAACCTTAATGGGCATATTCAGCACATCGCAAACAATTTGCATCACCAACTTCGACTTTTTGGCAACCCCGCCCAACGCAATTACCCCTTTAATGGGTACGCCCTGTTCGATAAAGCGGTCAACTATGGCTTTGGAACCAAAGGCAGTTGCCTCAACCAGGGCGCGAAAAATGCGCGGGGCATCGGTACCCAAACTCAACCCGGCAATAGCGCCTTTCAGGTTTTGATTGGCATCGGGTGTGCGGCGTCCGTTCATCCAATCGATGGCTAATACGCCCTTTTCGTCAATGGGCAGTTCGGCGGCAGCGGCAGCCAATTCGCCAATCATTTTGTCCGATAATTCGTCGAGCAGCTTTTGGCGGGTAGCCTGGTCAACCAAAGCTGTTTTACCCAAAACCTGCTCAGCTGGCCATAGCAACACCTTTTTGTACCAGGCATAAATATCGCCAAAAGCCGACTGTCCGGCTTCCATGCCCAACATGCCCGGGATAATAGAGCCATCAACCTGTCCGCAAATACCGGCAACCAGCTTATCGCCCACTTCGGCGTTCGGGGCCACCAGCATATCGCAGGTTGAAGTTCCCATGACTTTGCTGAGATAATAAGGTTCTATTTGCGCACCAACAGCACCCAGGTGCGCATCGAAAGCGCCCACACCAACCACAACATTGGCTGGGAGGCCCAGTTTGGCTGCCCACTCGGGTGTCAGTTTTCCAACAGCCACATCGCAGGTATAAGTTTCTTTGAACAACCGGTCGCGCAGGCCACTCAAAACCGGGTCGAGCGCTACCAGGAACTCTTCGGTTGGAAGACCGTTGAACGTTTCGTGCCACATGGCTTTGTGACCGGCAGCACATCGGCTTCGTTTCAATATCTGCGGACGGGTTGTTCCGGTCAAAACAGCCGGAATCCAGTCGCAGTGCTCCACCCAAGAATATGCCGCACGCAACACACCGGCATCGGCACGCGATACATGCAATATTTTCGACCAGAACCATTCCGACGAGTAAATACCGCCTTCGTACATGGTAAAGTCAATTTCCCATTTTTTGGCGAGTTCGTTAATTTCGTCGGCTTCTTTTACACCAGTGTGATCTTTCCAAAGCACAAACATGGCATTTGGGTTTTCCTCGAAACCGGCAGTCAACGCCAGCGGAGTCCCTTTCTCGTCAACGGCAACCGGGGTCGAGCCGGTGGTGTCGATTGAAATGCCAACCACATTTTCGGCTACACCAGCGGGGGCCAGTTTCAGGGCTTCTTTTATGGTGTATTCCAATCCTTCGAGGTAATCGAGCGGGTGTTGGCGAAACTGGTTTTGTTCGGGTACACAGTACAGGCCTTTTTTCCAGCGCGGGTAAGCAAAAACAACGCTGGCTACCTCTTCGCCTGTTTCAACATTTACAATGAGTGAACGAACCGAATCCGAACCATAATCGAGTCCGATGGTATATTTAGCTTGGCTCATGTTACATTGATTTTTTTGTTTATGAATTGAATTTATTGATAATTCAGGCTTTCCGTTTCAGCCTTTCGCCCGGAACACCTACTTTATTTTTGTCCGTAATAGGCATTTGCACCGTGTTTACGCAAGAAATGCTTGTCCAGCAAAGTTTGCGACATAGCGGTATTGGGATTCAATTGGAATGAGCGGAATGTCATTTTCGCTACTTCTTCCATTACCACTGCATTATGAACCGCATCGTGGGCATCTTTTCCCCAGCTAAACGGCGCGTGGTTGTTCACCAGCACTCCCGGCACATAGTCGGGGTTCAGGTTTTTGAAGGTTTCAACAATCACATTCCCGGTTTCTAACTCGTAGGCACCCTGTATTTCGGCATCCGTCATTTTTCGGGTGCAGGGGATTTCGCCGTAAAAATAGTCGGCCTGGGTTGTCCCAACGTTGGGTACCGGCAAACCTGCCTGCGCCCAGCTTGTAGCCCACTCGGAATGTGTGTGTACAATGCCGCCAATATTTTTAAAGTTTTTGTACAGCACCAGGTGGGTTGCGGTATCGGACGAAGGTTTATAGTTGCCTTCAACCACGTTTCCGTCCATATCAAGCACCACCATATCATCGGGGCTCATGCCATCGTACGATACGCCGCTGGGTTTAATAACCACCAAGCCTTGTTCGCGATCAATACCGCTCACATTTCCCCAGGTAAAAATAACCAGACCATGAGTAACCAAATCGAGGTTGGCCCGGCAAACGTCTGCTTTTAGTTTTTCTAACATTTTTTGTCGTTTTTATATTGAACTGAGCCGGCAACGAAAATCCGGTCAAACAACAGCGACAGGAACAAAACCTGCCTGAAAAAAGAGAGAAAGAAACCAACTGCTTTGGTTCAACAGCCGGTTTCCTTCACACTGCACTATCGGGTACTAATTCACTTTTCTACCAGAAGTAGATGTAGAACGCAACGGTAAATGATAAAATAATAACCGTGTGAATAACATCCCACTTGTTCCAGCTGGCACGTGTTGCCGCTTTCTGCGCGGGTGTTGCCGAAGCAAAGGTTAAGCCTTCGATTTGAGCTGCCGGGGCTGCAGGTGTAAACCTACTCACAATTATGACCACCAGCATACTGAAAACGAGCATTCCTCCGCAGAAGAAAAGCCAGTTCGAATCGTAAAACAAGCTTTTAAAAAAGTTATCAGGTGCATCGGGAACCGACGAATAATACACTTTGGAACCCAAACGGATAATCCCGACTATAAACCCGGCAATCATCCCCCACATGCCACCTTTGGGAGTTGGTTTCGACGACAAAATCCCCAACAGGAAGACTGCCGCAATACCGGGGGCCAATACCGATTGAACATCCTGCAGGTACGTGTACAACACATCGCCAATGCTACGCATAATCGGAATCCAAAGAATACCCAGGACAACAATCACCACGGTGGCAATACGGCCAACGCGCAACAGTTTACTTTCGCTAGTATTCGGACGGTATTTCTTATAAAAATCGATGGTAAACAGCATTGCCGACGAGTTAAACAACGAGGCCAGCGAGCTCATCAGAGCAGCCAAAATACCGCAAACCACCAATCCTTTTACCCCGGCAGGAAGCAACTTGGCCACCAGCGTAGGAAAAGCAGCATCGGGAGTTGACAGGGTGAAGATTTCGCCATTTACCACAACGCCTTTTTTTGCCATTGCAAAGGCAATCATACCGGGAATCAGAAACAAGAACACCGGGGTCAGTTTTAGGTAAGCACCGAAAATAGTACCACGGCGGGCTTCAGTTTCGTTTTTACCAGAGAGTACGCGCTGTACAATAAACTGGTCGGTACACCAGTACCAAAACCCGATGACAGCCGAGCCGATAAACACACCCAACCAAGGGAAGTTCGGGTCTTTATTGCTGCGTATCAGGTTGGTCATGTGGTCGCCGTACTCGTTCACGGTAACCGATTTGGTTACTGCCAGCATTTCGTCCCAGCCACCAACAGCTTTCAAACCCAAAACAACAATAATAATTGAGCCAAGCAACAGGATTGGCGTTTGTAAAATTGACGTATAAAGCACCGATTTCATACCGCCAATTACGGTATAAACTGCGGTCAGCAGCACCAGCCCGATAGCAGCAATCCAGAAGAAATCGATTCCCCACATGGTTTCAATTCCAAACACTTGCTGAAACACCAGACCTCCGGCATAAACGGTCACCGCCACTTTCGTCAACACATAACTAATCAGAGAGATGAGTGACAAAATGGTACGCGACTCTTTATTGTAACGACGTTCGAGAAATTCGGGCATGGTGGATACCATACTTCGCGAATAAAATGGCACGAACACCCAACCCAGAATCAGAATCATCCATCCTTGTATTTCCCAGTGGGCCATTGCCATACCGCTTGAAGCACCGGCACCGGCCAACCCAATTAAGTGTTCGGAGCCAATATTTGAGGCAAAAATAGATGCGCCGATTGCAAGCCAGGTTGCATCGCGACCAGCCAGAAAGTAGTCGCCCGAGCTATCCTGCTTCTGCATGAACACCCAAACGATGATGCCAATCAGAGCCAAAGCAAATACCCCGATGACAATCCAGTCTAGTAGAACCATTTGATTTTAGTTTAAGTTTATGATTGGTTGAGAACTGATTACAAGCCTTTGGCCAAGTGATAGTACAAATCGTTCCAGCGCAACTCGTTTTTAAATTGTGAAATTGTTGTATTCTTGTCAATTAACACAAACTCAACCCCAGCCATTTCTGCAAAATCTTCCATAAACTCAACGGTCAAGTCGTACGAGAAACTGGTATGGTGTGTGCCACCGGCCAAAATCCAAGCAGCTGCACCAATTTCGAAGTTTGGCTGCGGAATCCACAAGGCACTGGCGACCGGAAGTTTTGGCAATTTTTTCGATTCAATACAATCTACTGTATTGACAATCATACGAAAACGATTGCCCATATCTACCACTGTGGCAGCAACACCTGGGCCTGTTTTGCTGGTAAACACCAAGCGGGCGGGATCGTTTTTGCCACCAATTCCCAAGCGGTGAACTTCCAGTTTCGGTTTGTGGGCAGCAATCAATGGGCAAACTTCCAACATGTGGGCTTGCAGTATTGAACTCTTTTCGCCATCAAAGTTCAGGGTATAGTCTTCCAGGAACGAGCAACCTTTATAATCGGGCAAATTCTGGCTCATAAACCACATTTGGCGGCACAATGCTGCTGTTTTCCAGTCGCCTTCGGCACCAAAACCGTACCCTTCGGCCATCAAGCGCTGCGATGCCAAGCCCGGGAGCTGGTCAACGCCTTCCAAATCGTCGAAGTTTGTAGTGAAGGCTTTTGCACCCTTTTTCTCCAGAAAGCGGCGCAGACCAATTTCAATACGGGCTGCTTTTACCACTTGATCGCGGTGCTTACCCCCTTCTTTGCAATCGTCTGCCAGCTCGTATTCCTGCTCGTAAACCCGAACCAAGGCTGCCACATCGTCATCAGAAACCTTGTCCTGAACCCGAACCAGATCGCCAATCGGACTATAATCCACATGGTATCCGAATACGCGTTCCGCTTCCACTTTATCGCCGTCGGTAACAGCCACATTGTTCATCTGGTCGCCAAAGCGGATAATCAGCATATCGCGCGAGTCGGCAAAGGCAGCGGCTACACGGGTCCACACAGCAATTCTCTTCACCGTTACCGTGTCCTGCCAGTGGCCAACAACTACTTTGCGGTTCATACGCATACGTGCCATAATGTGACCAAACTCTCGGTCGCCGTGTGCCGATTGGTTCAGGTTCATAAAGTCCATGTCTATTTCGTTCCATGGAATTTCTTTGTTGTATTGTGTATGCAGGTGCAAAATCGGTTTACGCAATTCCTGAAGTCCGTGAATCCACATTTTTGCCGGAGAAAACGTGTGCATCCAGGTAATAACACCAATACAGTTGTCGTCGCTGTTTGCTTGTTTGCAAATGGTATGAATTTCTTTTGAACCTACTCCGGTAGGTTTAACCACTACTTTTACAGGGATTTCGTTTGATGCGTCAAAAGCTGCTGCAATTTCTTTTGAGTGTGCTGCAACTTGTTCCAATGTTTTTGGCCCGTATAAGTGTTGACTACCTGTTACAAACCAAACTTCGAATTTTTTTAAATTGTTTTGTGCCATTTCTAATTTTATTAAAGTCTTTATGTATTTAAATGATTATTAATTTTTTACAATACGAATAAGTTCTTTATCCGGTATATCATCAACATAGTAACTATAAAAGAAAGCTCCTTTTTTCGACTCGGTCGAATCTTTTTTATTATGCCTTTTCAGGATGTCGAGTGATAAAATTTTCTTACGGAAGTTTCCGGGGTCGAGCGTTCGCTGAAAAATCGCCTCGTACAGGCGGCGCAGCTGTGTTAGGGTAAATAGCTCGGGCAGAAGTTCGGGCCCAACCAGTTGGTATCCGGCTTTCTGTTGCAACCGTACCAACGCTTTGTCAACAATCTCATCGTGGTCAAAAATCAGTTCGGGTTTCTCTCCTACCGAAAACCAATCGGCACCATATTGATGGACAATTTGCTCGTCGTGATCATCTAAACGGATAAGGGCATAATACGCAATGCTGATTACCCGGGCCGCTGTTTCGCGACCGGGTTTCGAAAAGGTTGCTACCTGTTCCATATAAATATCGTCAAGGCCAGTGGTACGTTTCAAAATCCGCGCAGCTGCCTGATCAGATGATTCATCACGTTGAATAAAACCTCCCAGCAGCGACCAGTTTCCTTTAGCCGGTTCAAAACTACGCGGATAAAGCAACAGCTTCAGGTCGCTGTCCCGATAACCAAATATCACGCAGTCAACTGCAACATAATGTTGTGGATGTTCGCCGTAAAGCTCGTTTAGCAGGTTTTTATTATTAATTTTCATGAATATCAAAATTATAAAAGTAATTCATACTTTTATTGAGTTTCTATCTTTTTTTGGAAACAAATGCTCTAAAACATGAAAGCCCCCGTCGGCAGAACAATCTGCCGGCGGGGGCCTTTACCGCTTCATCCGCCGTTTGAGACGGCCGCGATGAATTAATTCAGATTCGAAACAAATTATTCGACCGGAATATCGGTGTTAACGTTTTTACTACCAATTACGGCATAATATAACATATACGCCATTCCCAGGAAAATAACCCAATAGCTGGGCATGTAGCCAACTTTATCAGCAATAAAACCTTGAGTCAACGGAAGAATACCGCCACCACAAACCATCACCATAAAAATTCCGGCAGCAGCTTCGGTATATTTTCCCAAGCCTTCAACGGCCAGATTGAAAATCCCACCCCACATTACCGAGGTACACAAACCGCAGAGGCAGAGGAACATTACACCAACCGGAACCTGTGCCAACCCGAATGAAATATCAGACTGGAATACTGGCATGGAGATTTGAAAATTGCTGGGCAGAAAAATTCCCAGAGCCACGAACACCATACCAATAGCCGATACAAAAGCAAGCATGGTTTTTGTTTGAAAGCGGGCAGCTAAACTTGCGCCGAAAATACGGCCAATCATCATCAGAAACCAGTAAGTACCAACCACAGAACCAGCAATGGTAGGGTCAATTCCCAAACCACCGTCAGTTAGCTCGGAAGTCATAAATAAGTTGGCAAAGTGCGGGATTCCAATTTCAACGCCCACGTAAACAAAAATGGCAACAGCTCCTAAAATAAAGTGACGAAAAGCCATTGGGCTGTGCTCGTACTTAACTTTTTCTTTGGTTATCAGGCGTGGTTCCGGAATATTTACAAAATATAACACAATGAAACACAGAGCAAATACACCCATTGCCAGGAACAAAGCAGGTGTTGCTTTTTCAATGGTGCGCTCGGCCACATTAGCCCCCATCAGGTAGCCAACCAACACCGGAACGATGGTAGCAGCAACCGAGTTTAACGAACCACCAGTTTGAATCAGTTGGTTTCCGGTTTTACCACCGCCTCCAAGCGTATTCAACATCGGGTTCACAACGGCATTCAACATACACATTGAAAAACCTGAAACGAAAGCACCAGTAAGGTAAACACTAAAACTACCTACCTGCCCCGACAAGTATTGAATACCAACGCCTGTAAAACCGACGACAATTGCCAACAATGCAGTTTTCTTATAACCAATACGTTGCAACAATATCCCTGAAGGGATGCCCATGAACGCATAAGCGATAAAGTTTGCAAAGAAACCCAGGGTTGACATGAAAGAGGTAGCACCAAATTGGTTTTTTACAATAACCCCCATTGGTGCCGGTAAGCCTGTTACAAAGGCAATCATGAAGAAGAGCGCGAACATCATTGCAATAGGCAATGCATAACTTTTCTTTTGTGACATAAAATAGATTTAATTTGTTTGGTTCACTATAAAGTTGATAAATTGTTTCAAAATTAATATTTGGAAAACACTGCAACACAAGAATGTGTCAACTCAACAGACTGCAAGTTCCGTAGCTTTCGCCAATTGATTTCACTACAATTCTTCTAACTTAAATTCGACCTGCGAATTTGCAAAAAAAACACTGGTTACCGCCCAAATCGACCCAAAAACTTCCAAAAAAATGTTGTTTTCAGGCCTATTTACGATAACCAGCATCCTAAAATTATTACAATTCTAATTTAATGGAACCTTTGGAACGGATAAACAACTTATGGCATTTGCCCTTACCGTAAACATGTTCCAGCGTTTTCACATAAACATCTAATAAATCCTGCGGAACAAAGGCCTGAATGGTGCCACCAAAGCCACCACCATGAACACGCCATGCGCCTTTTCCCTTCAGGATCATTTCACTCAATGCCAATCCGAGCGATACTACTTGCTCATCCTTATGCACCACATCGAAAATATTTTGGTTGTACATAAACGAACTGTAGCCCGATTCGACGACCATTTTCAGGAAAGCATCAAAATCATTACGTTCCAATGCAGCTACCTGCTCGGCAACCCGCTGGTTATCGCCCTGAAAGTGGTAAGCACGCAAAATGGCACGGTCGCCGGTTTTTTCGCGGATAGCCGGAATGGCTTCAACAATCTGTTCCAGCGAAACCTCACGTAACACCTTGGCGCCCAATTGTGCTGCAACCGATTTCATTTCGGTTGGCAACGAAGCGTATTCAGCCTGTGAAGCAGGGTCGTCGTGACCACCACCTACATCGGTAATGACCAAGGCAAAACCAGTTTTTACAAAGTCGAAATCGACCTCTTTTACAATGGGATTAGCCGGGTCTTTAAAGTCGATTGTTATTAAACCACCAACCGAGCAAGCTGTCTGATCCATTAATCCGCAAGGCTTTCCGAAGTAATTGTTTTCCGACCACTGGCCGATGATGGCATTTTCAACCGCACTCATTTTACCATTGTTGAACAGATAATTTACAATAGCGCCAATCAGTACTTCGAACGAAGCAGACGAGCTCAATCCGGAACCTTTTGGTACGCGGCCTTCAATGCAAGCGTCGAAACCGCCAATAGCATATCCTTTTTCTTTCATACGGGCACAAACACCTTTTACCAGGGCACCCGAAGTATAAAATTGCTTTTCGTCAATCACCAACTCGTTCAAATCAACAGTGAATTCGGGGTAGCCGGCTGAAGTGATACGGATAATGTTGGTCCCATTGGTTGCGGCAACAGCAATGTTGTCGAGGTTTACGGCACCTGCCAGTACACGTCCAAAGTTGTGGTCGGTGTGGTTCCCTCCAATCTCGGTACGTCCCGGCGAGCTGAACAAGCTCACATCGCTAGTTCCGTAAATACGCTTAAATTCTTCCATCAGCGCGGCATAACGCTCTGCCTGTGCTTTCAACACCGCTGCATCGTTCCCATATAATTCGCGAAATAATGGATTTTGTCCATCATTGATTTTTTGATTTAATACACTAACCTGTGTCATCTTTTTATTGGTTTATTTTGATTGTTTTTTATAATGAATGTCTGATAATTCGCGTAAACGGCGGGCTGCCTGCTCGGCAGTAATGTCGCGCTGCGGCGTGGCCAGCATTTCGTATCCCACCATGAATTTTTTAACGGAAGCCGATCGCAACAGCGGCGGATAAAAGTGCATATGCAAGTGCCATTCGGGATAATCTTTCCCGTCGGTTGGTGCTTGGTGCAAACCGGCCGAGTAGGCAAACGACACTTCGAACAGGTTATCGTACTTCACTGTCAGTTGCTTATAAATATCGGCCAAAGCCGTGCGTTCTTCGTCTGTCAGTTGCAAAATATTTTGTACCGCGCGGCGGCTGATAATCATGGTTTCGAATGGCCACACGGCCCAATAAGGTACCAAAGCAACAAAGTGCTCGTTGGTTGCCACCAAGCGCTCCTTTTTCTCCAGTTCAGCTTTCACATAATCGTTCAGCAGTGTCCGCCCGTTGTTATCGAAATAAACTTTTTGGGTTATCGATTCTTTTGCAGGCTCAACCGGAACCGAGCTCGACGACCAAATCTGACCATGCGGGTGTGGGTTTGAGCAACCCATGATGGCGCCTTTATTCTCAAAAACCTGCACATAGTTAATCATCGGGTTGCTACCTAGTTCGGCAAACTCGTTGCACCAAACATCCACCACCTTGCGGATGTCGGCCACGTCCATTTCCGGAACTGTAAGCGCATGGTTTTCGCTGAAACAAATCACCTTGCAAATGCCGCTTTCGCTCTTGGCCTGAAACAACTCTTCGTTCGTTCCGCCAAGAGGTGTGTCGGTTAGCAGGGCACTGAAATCGTTGGTGAATACGAATGTCCCTTCGTAGTCGGGGTTTTTATGGCCTCCAACGCGTTCGTTGCCGGCGCACAGGTAGCAAGTGGGGTCATAAGCAGGGCGCTCATCAGATGCAGCTTTTTCAACCTGTCCCTGCCAGGGGCGCTTCGCCCGGTGAGGCGATACTAAAATCCAGTCGCCGGTCAGTGGATTGAACCTTCGGTGCGGGTGATCTTCAATATTGAATATTGCCATAGTTTAAGTTTTTACAACTGGTGGGTACCGGTGGGTAAAATTAAAAAAATAGCTTAAGTGGACTTCTCATATAATTCATGTTTTGAAACATATTTCGAACTCAAATCTCTCAAAGTGACTTTCGCCGGATAAGCGAGGCCGGATTTGCCAAATGCTCCTTCTCCCGCTCGGTAATCATTTTTGCAAGGGTTTGTCCCATTTGGATAAAATTGGTCGAAATAGTTGTAATACCGCCGGCAACCACCTCTTTTAGCATGGTGTCGTTAAACGAAACAATCCCCAAATCAACACCCAACTCCAGATTTTTTTCGGCTGCCATTTTCACCAACTTCACCAGGTTGCGGTCCGATGGTACAAAGTAGGCCTCCCCTTGCCGTATCTGCCGGTCGGCCAGTGTACGCAAAATTTCAAACGATATAGCCCGCTCCTTACAAAAGTGCTGAAAACCAACCATTCGTCCTTCGGGTTCTTTGCCCCCAGGGAATACCATCACCAGTTTATCGTATTTTCGCAGCAAGTCTTCACCCTGAAACAAGGCGTTATAAATGTCCTTTTCAAAATCTTGATAAACGACCGGATAACGGATCAAATCTGTTTTCAAACGGTCGAGAATATAAACTTTGTCTTCGGGTAATACAGCCAGCAAATCCGACGTATAATCGAAAGTGGCAGGCATAATTACATAAGCCGTGTACTTGCCTACACTGGCTGCTATTAAATCTTTAAATACCTGAAAATTGAAATGGTGGAAGTAAATATCGACCGTTGTTTTATCGTCGAGCGCATTCAAAAACGAGGTGTACAAGTCTTCTTTAAAAGCATTCAGCTCGTCGAACAAAACAAAAACCCGTTCGTTCACGCTCACATCAACACTATTAATATAATAGCCCTTTCCTGGGATGGAACTGATGATACCTTTGGCTTTCAACTCGTTGAAAGCAACCATAACGGTATCGCGCGAGAGATCAAACTCGGAACAAATTTGATTTAAAGAAGGAATTTTGTCCCCGATTTTCAAATCGCCACCCGAAATGGCTTGATAAATGGAATTTATAATTTGACGGTACTTGGGAATACCGGAGCTGTCGTCAATCTGAATATTTTTCACAATCGTAGTTTTAGTCGGCGTTTACCAACCAAAAATAGAAATTTTCGCAGAAGATAACAACCAGTACCCACCAGTAGAATTAATAATCCTTATATTTGTTTCAACCGAAATGAAAACCAAGTTTCTACTTCCGGCAATCACAAGAATAGTTAGGAAGCAATTCGTAAAATAAACACGCATTATACTATGAAAATAACCAGTAAAACATTCGGAAAAACCAACAACGGCCAGGAAGTGAGCCTATTCACCCTGGAAAACGACAAAAACATTCGTGTCAACATTACCAATTACGGAGCAATTATCACTTCGATTTGCACCCCCGATAAAAACGGGCAAACAACCAATATTGTTTGTGGTTTCGACAAGCTCGAAGACTACCTGAGCGATGCTTACCTGGGCAGTTATCCGTATTTTGGTTGTATTATCGGCCGGTTTGGAAACCGCATTGCCAAGGGGAAATATGCAGTTGAAGGCGTTGAATACAGCGGTGTTATTAACAACGGAGCAAACCACTTGCATGGGGGCGCCATTGGCTTTGACCGCCGCGTGTGGACTGCAGTGAGCTTTGAAGTAGCCGGCAAAGTTGGCGTAAAAATGAGCTACCTGAGCCCCGACGGCGAAGAAGGCTACCCAGGTAACCTGAAAGTAAGCTGCACTTACACGCTCGACAACGACAACAAACTGGAATTGAGCTACGAAGCCGAGACCGACAAAGCAACCATTGTTAACCTGACCAATCACAGCTATTTCAACCTGAATGGCGGGAAAGAAAACATTCTGAACCACGAATTGCTCCTGACCGCTAAAAACTATACCGAATCGGTTGAAATGATACCAACCGGAAACATTGTGCCTGTTGCCAGTACCGTTTTCGATTTTACAACAAAAAAGAAATTAGGTCGCGATATTGCAGGGTTGGCCGACGGTTACGACCTGAACTTTGTGCTCGACAGCCAGGCCGGGAAGTTGGTTTATGCCGGGTGCCTGTCGGAACCTGAAAGCGGACGCGCGGTAAACGTGTTCACCACCCAGCCGGGCATTCAATTGTACACCGGGTACTGGATTCCGGAGCTAACCATCAACGGCGCGAAAAAATTCGGCAGCTACTCGGGCGTTGCACTCGAAACGCAACACTACCCCGACTCGCCCAACAAGCCAAACTTTCCAACGACAGAATTAAAACCGGGAGAAATTTTAACCGAAAAAACAATCTACCAGTTTGTATAAATTGAAGAGGCCTGCGGGCCTCTTTCTTTTTCGGGGCTGGTTCTCCCCTTTTCTTACATCCTCATGTACGCAAAAACGTTGCACCCACAACAAAAGGCAACAAAATGTTTGTCAATACCAATTAATAACCGTTCGTTCGTGTTGTTTTAATCCATTAATTCCATCCCACTTTCTGCTTCATAACAGAGCCGGGAACGAATTGGCTAATTTTCTTATTTTTGAGGCCGACTTTTAGAAACTGTCACCTATGAAGACTATTATTGAATTGTTTGAAGGCAGCGTGGCCAAATTTCCGGACCATGTGTACCTGTGGGAAAAACAAAACGGCGAATTTGCCGGAACAACGTATAAACAAACCCGCGAAAAAGTAATCCAGTTTGCGGCCGGGCTACTAAGTCTGGGAATTCAAAAGGGCGACCGGATTGGGCTAATCGCAGAAGGCCGCAACCAGTGGATTATCGGCGAACTCGGCATTTTGTACGCCGGGGCAACAAACGTTCCGCTGTCGGTTAAACTCGATGCAAAAACCGAAATCAAGTTCCGGCTCGAACACTCGGGCTGCCGCTTCGTAATTGTATCCAAAGGACAAGCACCTAAAATTGAGGAAATCCGCAAGGAATTGCCTCAGCTCGAAGCGGTGATTTATCTGGATGAAAAAGAAGAAGCGGAAACCAACGATTTTTTCTTTGATGACATTGTTCAGGCTGGAAAAACGTTGCTGCATAACGACCAGAATGCGGTTAAACGTGTTTATGATGACATTCAACCCGACGATTTGGCCAACATCTCGTACACCTCAGGAACAACTGCCGACCCGAAAGGGATTATGCTGTCGCAGTTAAATTATGCCGCCAATGTAGTGCAATCGGGTACGCTAATGAACATTACCCCCGACTGGAAAACACTGGCTTTCCTTCCCTGGGATCATGCTTTTGCACACACAGCCTGCTTGTATTGTTTTATGTATTTCGGTGCCAGCGTGGCTTCGCTCGAAATGGGAGCTACCCCTTTGGAAACCCTGAAAAACATTCCGAAAAACATCAAAGAAATAAAACCGAACATATTAATGAGTGTTCCGGCAATTGCTAAAAATTTTCGCAAGAATATCGAAAACGGCATTCGCCAACAAGGGCCAAAGGTTGAAAAGCTATTCAACCACGCCCTCAAAATTGCCTATAAATACAATGGCAACGGTTACGACCGAGGCCGTGGAACGACCTTTATTTATAAACCACTGCTGGCCTTGTACGATAAAATCTTGTTCTCGAAAATCCGCGAAGGTTTTGGCGGCGAGCTGAAATTCTTTATCGGCGGCGGCGCCCTGCTCGACATTGAGTTGCAGCGCTTTTTTTACGCCATCGGCATTCCCATGTGCCAGGGCTACGGGCTATCAGAAGCTGCTCCGGTTATCTCGTCAAATGCCTTACATGCCATCAAATTTGGCTCGTCGGGCCGTTTGGTGAAATATATGGATTTGAAGATTGTGGATGCCGACGGCAACGAACTACCAACTGCTGAAAAAGGCGAAATTATTGTGAAGGGCAACAACGTGATGTTGGGCTACTGGAACAACCCCACTGCCACCGCCGACACGTTGCGCAATGGCTGGCTGCACACCGGCGATATGGGCTACATGGACAAAGATGGTTTCCTGTATGTACTGGGCCGTTTTAAAAGTTTGCTCATTGGCAGCGATGGCGAAAAATACAGCCCCGAAGGCATTGAAGAATCTATTGTGGAACAATCTCAACTGATTGAGCAATGTATGCTCCACAACAACCAAAACCCCTACACGTCGGGGCTGGTTGTACCCAACATGGCAGCCATCAACCGGGTTTTAAACGAAAAAAGCATTAAACCCGGAACGGACGAAGCGATTGTTGAAGGTCTGAGATTAATTCAGTCAGAAATTGACAAATACAAAGCCGGTGGCGAATTTGCCAATTCGTTCCCCGAACGTTGGATGCCGGCTACAATTGCCGTACTCCCCGAAGCCTTCACCGAGCAGAACCACTTGTTGAACTCGACCATGAAAATGGTACGCGGAAAAATTAACGAGCGCTTTGCCGACGAGCTGGACTTTCTTTACACGGCCGAAGCAAAAAACATCGTGAACGAACGCAACATTCAGGCCATGAGAAATTGGCTTGATTAAATTTAAGGATATTGAATGACTGAAAAGGCGGGACAACCTTCGGGTTGTTCTGCCTTTTTTATTCGGCGGGCTTGGCTACAGAATTTGTTTTTTAGTAGGGGGTACAACATTCATAAGTACATCTTTCGAAGTCATCCCATCACTGACGACGAAACAACTAAAAATGAACGCAAAAGAAACTGTTAGCTCTGTCGTTTCACTCCTTCATTTTTTAGTTAACGAGCGTAAAAAAACGAGTAGTACGGGCAAAAAAAATGACTCTTCCGAGTCTTTATTTTGAATTTTAAAAAAATGGGCTACCACCCCCGTAATTTGAAACACAAAAGCAATCGTGCTTTCTGTTTCAAATCTTTTCTGCAAACACAATCAGTAAGCTTCGTTTTGAGCTACATTTACCGATGCCAACTTTTGTAAATAAGGTTTTACAAGTTCTTTGTTCAAACCGTTTTGCACCAGCACTGCTTCCACTCCCAACGAACGGATTTCTTCCACATTCCGGTATTCGTCATCAAAAAAAACAACATCTTCAGCAGCCACATTCAAGGTTTTCAGAATACGGTTGATGTGGGTGATTTTAGAGCCGGGGTAAATTTCGCGCGCATCAAAGAAGCGGTCAATTTCGAACATGTGTAACAGTTGTTTGGCAATCGTAGGCGCATTGGTCCGCGATGCAACTGCCATCTGATAACCTTGCGCTTTCAGTTCTTCCAAAATTTCTTTCACTTCGGGGTAAAGGTATAGCCATCGACCATCCTGATCCCTGAGCTGCCCATTTTTCCATGCAAATGGCGGATGAGTGCTGTCGCACCAGGTACCACCGGCATTCCAAATGGTAAAATCCAAATCAAATACAAATGTCTTCATAATCGTAATTTTAACTTTCTCTAGCTAAATTCATACCAAAGTATCAATTCGGCCTTTTTCATATCTACGTTTTACGAATAAAGCAATTTCTGCAACATAAGTTCATGTACAAATGACATGAATGCTGAACTTAGCGTTTAATTCATATTTTCTTAAACAATTCGAAACAAGTCCCGGTAACGATTTCGGCAAACAGGTAGGCAGAAAATATGAAAGGCAGCTTGCCATAGTAGCAATCTGCCTTTCAATATTGTTTTTATTCTGAAAACCTGTCAATTTGACCGGTGATCCGTGTTAAATTAAATCTGTAATTGGACGGTATTTCGGAACCAGCGATTTCATCACCACCCAACCGATTAGGTAGGCCACAGCACAAACACCGAAAATGATAAAATACCCGGCTTCGATACCTTGATAACCAAGAAAACTAAATGGTTCGCGAACAAATTGGGCTCCATTGTCCAGTAACTCTTTCGACATGGGCACTTCACCCCCGCCAACCAAGGTTGTACCCTTGGAATAGTCGAACAGAATACCCGAGCCTTTATTAATCAACACCGAACCGGCACCGCCAGCCAAACCGCCAATACCGGTTACGGTAGCTACAGCTGCTTTGGGGAACATATCACTCACGGTTGTGAAAATATTTGCCGACCATGCCTGGTGGGCAGCGCCTGCGATACCGATAATAATAACCGGGAACCAATACGACAGGTGCCCGAGTGGTTGTGCAAACACCGCCAAAAGCGGGAAAAAAGCAAAAATCAACATCGCTTTCATGCGGCCGGCATAGGGGTTCATTCCTTTATTATCGACAAAGAAAGTTGGCACCCAACCACCAATAATCGATAACAAGGTAATGGCATACAGCACAAACAGAGCCAGCTGAGCTTTCGGGTCTGATGATTCCATACCATAAACCGAACTTAAATAAGCCGGAGTCCAGAACAGGTAGAACCACCACACGCCGTCGGTCATAAATTTACCAAAGGCAAAAGCCCAGGTTTGCTTGTATTTGAACAGCTGCGCCATGCTCATTTTTTTTCCTTTGGCGGCCATTTGCGTATCGGTTTGTTTCTCGTCAGCATCGTGATCCTGGTTGATGTACTCCAACTCGGCTTTATTCACTTTCGGGTGTACATCGGGCTTTTTGTAGCCAAACTGCCACCAACCCATCCACAGAAAACCAAGAGCACCAATAACAATAAACGCAGCCTCCCAACCAAAATACTTTGCCAACAATGGGATTGTAACCGGCGCAGCCAAAGCGCCAACAGTTGCCCCTGCATTGAAAATTGATGTGGCATAAGCGCGATCCTTTTTCGGGAAATACTCAGCCGTGGTTTTAATAGCAGCGGGGAAGTTACCGGCCTCTCCAATTGCCAGCACCAAGCGGGCAAAAATAAACAGTGTAACACTGATATTTAAAACTTTGGCAACATCTTCAACCTGTGCAATATAATGGCGTGCCTCTTCGAACCCAACAAACCAATGGCCAGTTAGCAAACCTGACGTTGCAATACCGCAGAAGGCGTGCAACACGGCTCCTATTGACCAAATCCCGATTGCCCACAAAAAGCCTTTTTTTGTATCCATCCAATCGACAAAGCGACCGGCGAACAACAAGCTAATTGCATAAAAACCGGAAAACCACGCGGTAATTGTTCCGTAATCGTTATCTGTCCAGTGGAACTCTGGAGCGATAAAATCTTTCCAGGTCAACGACAGCACCTGCCGGTCGAGGTAGTTAATGGTTGTTGCCATAAACAACATCCCCACGATCGTCCATCGGTACTTGGACATTTTTTCTGTAACTTGATTAAAAGACATAGTAGAATTATTTATTGGTTTAATTGATTTTGAAAGATCTAGCGAAGCTTTTGAACAATCGCCAGCGCTTCTTTACATTTATTCGTAACAAAAGCCCAATCTTTGTTTTTCAGCACGTCGGCCGGAAACAATTGCGAACCCATGCCCACACAGTGAACTCCGGCTTTGAACCAGCCGCTCATGTTAGCTTCGTCGGGCGATACGCCGCCGGTAGGCATAATGCTGGCGTAGGGCATCGGGCCTTTTACCGATTTTACAAACTCGGGCCCACCAACCGATGAGCCGGGGAATACTTTCACCACCTCGCAACCCAGCTCGTGGGCACGAACTACTTCGGTAACCGAGCCACAACCCGGGCTCCAGGCCACTTTGCGTTTATTGCAAATGCGTGCCATTTCCTCATCTACAATCGGTGCCACAATAAAATTGGCGCCCAACTGGATGTACAAAGCTGTTGTTGGGCCATCGATAATGGAGCCAACGCCCAAAATCATTTCGGGGCATTCGGTAGCCGACCATTTTACGAGGTCGCCAAAAACTTCGTGCGCAAAATCGCCGCGGTTTGTAAATTCGAACACGCGGATTCCGCCTTCGTAACACGCTTTTACAACTGCTTTGCACACATCAATATTGTTATGGTAGAATACCGGGACAACGCCGGTTTCCTTCATTTTAATTGCTACTTCAATTCTTGAAAAACGAGCCATATTGGTTTTTTTGAAATAAATAGTTTGACATCTTCCGTCTAAAAATTTCAAAACCCCCTCCTTTCGAAGGGGGTTTCAGTTTTATTATCGTGACACACGCCCCGAGGCATCGCCTCCCATCAGTTTTTCGACCTCCGAAACCGTTACCCGGTTGTAGTCGCCGTAAATGGTGTGCTTCAGGCACGAAGCTGCAACAGCAAAGTTTAGTGCTTTTTGATCATCGTTGGTGTACGTTAACAAACCGTAGATCAACCCACCCATGAACGAGTCGCCACCACCTACACGGTCAACAATGTGTGTAATCTGGTAAGTCGGAGATTCGTACAATTTTTTTCCGTCCCACAGAACGCCAGCCCAACTGTTGTGGTTAGCGTTAACCGAACCACGCAAGGTTGTGATTACTTTTTTCACACGCGGGTATTTGGCCATGATTTGTTTTGAAACTGACTCGTAAGCAGCCCCTTCAACAT
Source organism: Mangrovibacterium sp. (assembly GCA_047972415.1). Lineage (GTDB taxonomy): Bacteria > Bacteroidota > Bacteroidia > Bacteroidales > Prolixibacteraceae > Mangrovibacterium. The sequence continues at coordinate 30,835 of JBKEAN010000051.1, read as the reverse complement.
GGCCACCGGTTACGTCAACACCTTCGGGATGGATTCCCAAAGCCATTTCGGCATCTTCTTCGTTACCCAAAACAATATCGGTCCCGGCAACCAAGGCAGGCATTACCTCGCCGCAAGCCTTACCGTATTTCCACAGGTTTTTGCGATAGTTTAAATCGCACGAAACGGTAACTCCCATCTGGTTGGCAATTTGAATAGCTTCCAGGCAGGCGTCGGCAGCGCTTTGCGAAATAGCAGGAGTAATGCCGGTCCAATGGAACCATGTTGCATCTTTGAACACTTCTTTCCAGTTTACCATTCCGGGTTTAATTTCGGCAATGGCCGAATGGGCGCGGTCGTAAACCACTTTCGACGCACGGCTAACGGCGCCTGTTTCGAGGAAGTAAATACCTAAACGGTCGCCTCCCCAAATGATGTTGTTTGTGCCAACGCCGTACTTACGCACGTCCATGCGGCAAGCTTCGCCAATGTCGTTTTTGGGCAAGCGGGTCACAAATTCAACATCGATACCGTAATTGGCCAACGACACGGCCACATTTGCTTCGCCTCCACCATAGGTAGCTGTAAATGTGTCGGTTTGTGCAAAACGCAAATAACCGGGAGTTGCTAAGCGCAACATGATTTCTCCGAATGTAACGACTTTTTTATTCATTTTATTTCAACATTAATTTCATTTATGCAATCGATTGCAAAAATATAACTCTTTTTCAATCTTCCAACACGATGCCTTCAATTTTACCTAATCCGGAACGACTAAAAATTAAAGTATGTTTTTGCGTTGTTGAAACAAATATTCTCTACCATATTACCCAGCAACTCCATGTCGTACGGGATTTCACCGTTCTCAACATCGGTTCCCAGCAGATCGCAAAGGGTACGACGGAAATACTCGTGACGTGTGTACGAGAGGAAGCTGCGCGAGTCGGTTAGCATACCAACAAAACGACTTAACAGGCCCAGGTTCGACAGGGCGTTCATTTGTTTGATCATGCCGTCCTTTTGATCGAGAAACCACCAGCCCGAGCCGTATTGGATTTTTCCGGCAACCGAACCGTCCTGAAAGTTACCCAACATTGTAGCATACAGTTCGTTATCGCGCGGATTCAGGTTGTATAGAATCGTTTTTGTTAATTTATTTTCGGTGTCCAAACGGTCGAGCAGTTTGGCCAGCGGAGCTGCCACCGGAAGATCGCCAATGGAGTCGAAGCCTGTGTCGGGGCCCAACTTTTTGAATAGGCGGGTATTGTTGTTACGCTGGGCACCAATATGAAATTGCTGGGTCCAGTTACGTTTATGATCCATCACCCCAAACTCGTACAACATGCACGACTGGAACTTCAGAATCTCATCGCCTGTTAATTTATTTCCTCCGCGAATTTTAACAAAGATGGCTTGGATTTCAGCAGCAGTATAATCGGCCGCGAAAGCGGTATCCAAACCATGATCCGACAAACGGCACCCATTTTCGTGAAAAAACTGATGCCGCTTATCCAACGCAGCAATCAAGTCGCCAAACGTTTTAATTCCTACCCCGGCTGCTTTTTCCAACTGGTCCATGTAGTCGTTAAAGAAAACCGGGTCGGCTACCATCATGGCTTTATCGGGGCGCCAGGCTGGCAAAACAGCGACTTCGAAACCCGATGCCTTGATTTGTTTGTGATACTCCAGCGTATCAACCGGATCGTCGGTAGTACAAATGGTATGTACGTTGGCTTTGCGAATCAATCCGCGAACGCTGTATTCAGGCCTGTTTAGCAAAGCGTTACAGGTATCGTAAATTTCTTTTGCCGTTTCCTTGTTCAGCAATTTTTCGATACCGAAGAATTTTTTCAATTCCAAATGTGTCCAATGGTACAGCGGATTGCGCAGGGTATACGGAACTGTTTCGGCCCATTTTTCAAATTTTTCCCAATCGCTGGCATCGCCGGTGCAAAAACGCTCATCGACACCGTTGGTACGCATAGCGCGCCATTTGTAATGGTCGCCGTACAACCACACTTCGGTAACCGTTTTAAAGCGCCGATCTTCAGCAATATCTTTAGGGTTGATGTGACAGTGATAGTCAAAAATGGGCTTTTTAGCCGCATGTTCGTGGTACAATTTCTGAGCAGTTTCTGTTTTTAACAGAAAATTCTCGTCCATAAATTTTTTCATCCTTAATGTACTTCTGATTTTGGTTTTTACAAATTGAACAACCGTTTCAGGTGACGGTCGTATATATTTTCCTCAACACAAGCGCCTACTACATCGGCATGTTTTTTCAGTAGGCCAAGGTATTTGTCGCCCAATTCGGCAGCCACTTTGTAACCTACGTGAATCAGCTGACGGAAATTTGGGTTGTAATCCGGATGGCCGGGAATATGACGCAAGGTGTTAGCATATTTTTCGCTGCTCCAACCAGCTACTTCTTGCGCGCTTGGCAGTTTACTATCGTCAATATCAATCACATCGGCATACGGTGCACACAATTCGTCTTTGCGGCCCAAGGCATTGGCGTAAATTGTTTTGGCTACCTCAAGCGCTTCGCCGCCGGCAACTGCCAAACCAATTACTTCTTCGAGCCAGGTGGTGCCCGCTGTTTTTACGTGCAACCCTTTGTCGTGCTTTTTAATCAAAGCTGCCATTATTGGGTAAATGGTAAACTTATCGCTTCCCGAGTGCACGCTCAATTTCAGGTTTTTTGGCAAGCCAAAATGCTTTACGGCATAGTCTATTACCAGCAAATCAGCTTCAAACTCTTTTGCAAACTGTACGGTATCGCCAACATAGTCCACACCTTTATTAAAACGACCGGTAAATTTAGGAGCAAAAGTCTGCACCGGAATTTGCTGGTCGGCAATCATTTTCAAAATGAAAAACATATCAACCGGGGTTTGCGGCGAGTCCACTTCGTCCATCGAAACTTCGGTAACAAAGTTCCCTTTTCCTTTTACCGATTCGATGTGACGGTAAATTTTACCGGCTTCTTTTACAGCTGCCAAAAACTTGCCGGCTTCTTTGCACAACAATGCTTCTGTAATGACGATTGGTTCGGCAATACCATCTATTTTTACAGAATTGCCCAAAGCCTGGCACGATTTAACAAAAGCAGCCACTTCGTCCTCGGGTGATGCCGAGCCAATATACTGGGCCACATCGAGGGTGAAAAAATCGGACACATGGATAAAACGATCCACATTGCTCAGGTTGATGTGGTCGGCATCAACACAGTACTGGCCGGAAAATCCCAGCGATTTAACGGCATTATCCGCTTCCTGACGGGTTTCAACAGGTTCCGAATGAACAATATTATGCTCCCGGTTGGACTTGTTCCAAACAGGAGTAATATCGATACCTTTTGCTTGTGCTTTCATCAACGCTTTTAGTTGCGCCTGACCTTGGTGACTGAAACGGTCGCCAACTCCGAAACTGTATTTTCCTAATTGCATAACTGATTTTGATTTAGTGTGAGTTTTTAAAAGCTTGCATACACCACAATTAAATGCCGTGTTCGCACACGAAAGTAGGTTTAATTCTTTTCAGAAGCAATTAATAAGGCCTGAATTCGTCAAAAAATGTTATACAATATATTTTCCGTGTGCGAACACGACGATTCCAAAATTTGTGTAGCTTTGTTTTACATTGAACCGAGATTGAAAACCTTAAATGTTATCAGTTATCAAACCAAACAAGCGAATACGGATAAAAGACATTGCTGAGAAAGCAAACGTTTCCATCGGTACGGTCGATCGGGTTATCCATAACCGGGGTGAAGTGAATCCGGATACCCGCAACAAAATATTAAAAATACTGGAAGAATTGGACTATCACCCCAATATTTTGGCCAGTACGCTGGCCTCGAAAAAAACATACCAGTTCGCCGTCCTCATCCCCGAAACCCCGAAAACCGATGTTTATTGGAGCCAACCCCTGCAAGGTATAAAACGAGCTGCAAACGAGCTTTTACAATATGGTGTAAACATCAACCTGTACCAATTCTCGCAATCCGATCCGGCATCATTCCGGTCGAAGGCCAACGAAATCTTGAAGAACAAACCCGAAGGCGTGGTGATGGCCCCGTTTTTCTCTCGCGAATCGGACGAATTCATCAAAAAACTGGGAATAAGTTGCATCCCCTTTGTTTTCATCGACTCAAGCATTACCAACAGCAACCAACTCAGTTTCATTGGCCAAAACAGCTTTCAAAGCGGCATGTTAGCGGCTAAACTATTCGACTATTCCTTGCCCGAACAGGCAACAATCGTTATCATACACTTTGGGAAAGAGCTGGATAACCAAAACCACCCTAAACAACGCGAACGGGGGTTTTGCAATTATTTCGGCACACAACCGCGCAACAGTGCAAAATCCATTTCGACTATTGAAATTGACACACTTGCAGTTGCAAACCTGTTTGAAGTGCTGGACAGCGAATTGGCAAAAATTGGCCCTGTCAACGGTATTTTTGTCACAAACTCGCAGGTTTACCGCATTGCCGAGTACCTGGTGTCTCGCAACATTCAACACATTCGCCTAATCGGGCACGACCTGATTCCACAAAATGCCGATTTTATGCGAACCGGCGTGGTCGACTTTCTCATTTGCCAACGCCCCGAAGAACAGGGCTACAAAGCGGTACAAACGCTTTTCGAATACGTTCTCTTAAAAAAACAGGTGAAAACGGATAACTACACCTCAATCGACATCGTAACAAAAGAAAACCTCGACTATTATAAAGAATTTAATCAAAGTAACTATGGAAGCAATTAGTTTTAACGACCTTGCCGGCAAAGTTTGCGTGGTAACCGGCGGATACGGCGTTCTTGGATTGGAAATGGTAAAAGCTCTGGCCTCGGTGAAAGCAAAAATCGCCATTTTGGGCCGAAACAAAGAAGCAGCAGAAAAAGCTGCTGCCGAAGTAGGCGCACAATTCGGGACAAAAGTTATCGGCGTTCAGGGCGATGTGCTAAACCGCGAATCGCTAGAAAAGGCAAAAACGGTTATCAATGAGCAATTAGGAGATATTGATATATTGATTAACGGCGCCGGTGGCAACAGTCCTTCGGCCACAACTAAAGTTGAAGAAATTAACGAAACGAATATCGACAAACTGGAAGACTCTTTTTTTGGTTTGAAAATGGAAGGTTTCGACCACGTTTTTGATCTGAACTTTAAAGGGACTTTGCTTCCGACCATGGTGTTTGCCAAGGACATGATTAAGAACCGGAAAGGTGCTATCCTGAATATCACCTCGATGAACTCGTACAAACCGCTGACGAAAATACCAGCCTACTCGGCGGCCAAAGCAGCAATCAACAACTTTACCGAGTGGCTGGCCGTTCACTTTGCCAAAACCGGTATCCGGGTAAATGCCATTGCCCCAGGCTTCTTTATTACCGACCAGAACCGCTTTTTGGTACTGGATGAAAAAACGGGAAACTACTCGGCACGCGGACAAAAAATTGTGAACGGAACCCCGATGGGCAAATTCGGCGATGCCGATGATATGCAGGGAGCAACCCTCTTCCTGTTATCCGACCTCGCCAAATTTATTACCGGTGTAGTTATTCCGGTTGACGGCGGGTTTAATGCTTACAGCGGAGTCTAAAAAAACATGACTGTTTATAAAATATTATTTGCCAGGCATACCAATTATTCAGAATCGTCAAGTGTAAATAATAGATTGTATATTTCTTCGACATAACTTAAATATCAAATCGAAATAAAAATGAAACTTCAACTAAAACAAAATTGTAAATACTCGTTGCTGGTACCCACCAGCATGGGCGTTCGTATCACGCCGGTTAACGGACAGCCGGTGCACAGCAGCAACTTGTTCGAAATGCAGGCAACCAGCGCCGAAACCAACGTGGCAAGCATCTCGTCGTTTTTGGGTTTGCCGGTAAAAGTGCTGACTACATTCGTGAAAGGAAGCCCCATTGCAGCCTTTATAAAAAGCAACTTGAAAGCCCGGCATATGGACTATGAAGGCCCGGAAGTGGCACAAGGCGACCCCTGGGGTTATCGCCACCAATTTAATATTGCCGACAGTGGTTTTGGCTCGCGTGGGCCGCGTGTACAAAACGACCGGGCTGGCGAAGTGGGCCGAACACTGAATGTGAAAGATTTCGATCTGGAACGTATTTTCGGAAAAGAAGGCGTTCAAATTGTACACCTTTCCGGTTTGATTGCAGCCCTGTCGCCCGATACCAGCGAGTTTTGCTTGCAATTAGCCCGCGCTGCAAAAAAATACGGTACGCTCATTTCGTTCGACCTCAATTACCGTGCGTCATTCTGGAAAGGCCGTGAGGAAGAATTGCGCCGCAATTTTACCGAAATCGCTCAAGCTTCGGACATCCTGATTGGTAACGAAGAAGATTTCCAACTGTGTTTTGGTATTCATGGCCCCGAAGCGGGCGGCAAGTCTATTAAAGATGAAATTGAAGAATTTAAAGGCTTGATAAACAATGTAAAAGCAGCATTTCCAAATGCACAGGTCTTTGCAACTACCTTGCGCCAGGTTATTAGCACCAACGAGCACCTGTGGGGGGCCGTTTTGCGTGCCGGCGACGAATGGGAAGTGGTTGAACCCCGTAAAATAAACGTACTCGACCGCATTGGTGGTGGCGATGGTTTTGTAGGCGGCATGTTGTACGGCATTTTGAAAAGCTGGGAACCCGAAAAGTGGATTCAATTTGGCTGGGCAACCGGTGCTTTGGCAACCACTTTCCTGACAGACTACGCCCAACCTGCCGACGAAGAAATGGTTTGGAGTATCTGGCAAGGCAATGCCCGTGTAAAGCGTTAACTGAATTGGCCATTTACTGATTGACGATTTGCTGTTTTCTAGATGAATGAAGACCTTCTAAAAAAAAGATAAAAATCATTCACTTTGAGAATAATTAAGCTTTCTGAGAGTTTGCCGAATACAATTACCGGGCGAACTCTCGGAAACCAGATTATCCGTTCTGGAACCTCTCCAGGTGTAAATTATCGTTCTGCTTGCTTAGCAAAATCGGAGAGGGATTTCTTGAACAAACTGAAAATGGTCGAGGAAGAGTTGGACGAAACCCTTTACTGGCTGGAGCTCATTGTTGAATCCGGTATGGTAGAGGAGAAACTGCTAAAGGATCTTATGATCGAAAATCAAGAATTGTTTAAAATTATTGTAAGTTCAGTTATTACGATGAAACGCAAGCTGAATTCTCAATAATAGAAATTTGATGTTGTAAATGATAAATAGTAAATCCTATGATTTATTACGAAATTGGCTCAACAAGCCACGACTTGGGCAAAGAAGACCTGAAAAAAGGCCTGTTTGCAGCATTCGAACAATTAAAAGGGATTAAAAAAGTTTTAGCTATTCCGCCCGACTACACCCGGCTCCCGAGCCGGGCCGGTGAACTGACCGAACTTACTTGGGAATACTACGGCGACAAGCTAACGGACGTGCTCCCGGCATTGGGTACCCACTCGCCCATGACTTCGGAACAAATCCACCATATGTTCGGAAAGTTGCCCGAATCGCTAATCCGCCCGCACGACTGGCGCAACGACGTGGTGACCGTTGGCACAATTCCGGCTAGTTTTGTAAAAGAGGTTTCTGAGGGAGCCGTTGAATTTCCGTGGCCGGCGCAAGTCAACAAACTGCTGCTCGAAGGAAATTTCGATCTCATTTTGTCAATCGGCCAGGTAGTTCCACACGAAGTAGTGGGAATGGCCAACTACAACAAAAACATTTTTGTAGGCACGGGCGGTTCCGAGGGCATCAACAAAAGCCACTTCATTGGGGCAGCATACGGCATGGAGCGCATGATGGGCCACGCCGATACGCCGGTTCGCAAAGTGTTCAACTATGCTTCAGAAAATTTCACCAACCACTTACCCATTGTATATATACAAACCGTGGTTGGGCTGGATAAAACCGATGGTAAAATAAAATGCCGCGGGCTATTCATCGGCAACGACTTTGAGGTATTCGATAAGGCAGCAAAACTATCGTTGCAGGTTAATTTTGAAATGCTTGACCGTCCGCTGAAAAAAGTGGTGGTTTGGCTCGACCCAACCGAATTCAAATCAACCTGGCTGGGAAATAAATCGGTTTACCGCACCCGCATGGCTATTGACGACGGAGGTGAACTGATTGTACTGGCACCAGCGCTGAAAGAGTTTGGCGAAGACAAAATTATTGATGGACTAATTCGCAAATACGGCTATTTTGGAACGCCGGAAACACTGAAAGCAGTTACTGACAATCAGGATCTCCAAGATAATCTGGGAGCAGCTGCCCACCTCATTCACGGCTCTTCGGAAGGGCGTTTCAGCATTACCTATTGTCCGGGCAAAAAGCCGGGAAACCTGTCGCAACAAGAAATTGAAAGCGTAGGGTTCCTGTATGCAGATTTCGATGAAATGATTGCCAAATACAATCCAGAGAAACTGAAAGACGGGTTCAACACGCTACCCAACGGAGAAGAAGTTTTCTACATTTCGAATCCTGCAATTGGTTTATGGGCTTATAAAGAACGGTTTAAATACTGAGCCCCTCTCAACCTCCCCAGTGGGGAGGAACAAAAAAAAATAGAAACCCGGACAACACTAAAATTCAATGGCAGAACCAATCAATACAAAAACAAACTCTCTCCCGTCGGGGGAGCCGGAGGGTGCTATTTGCTGGGGCATTATTGGTTGTGGCGACGTGACAGAGCTGAAAAGTGGTCCGGCATTTCAAAAAACGGAGCATTCGCAATTGGTTGCAGTGATGCGCCGCGATGCTAAAAAGGCTGAAGATTACGCCCGCCGCCACGGTGTACCGAAATGGTATGCCCATGCTGACGACTTAATCAATGACCCGCAAATCAATGCTATTTACGTAGCAACGCCTCCGGGTTCTCATGCCGATTACGCCATCCGCGCGATGCGCGCCGGAAAACCGGTTTATGTTGAAAAACCAATGGCAACCAGCTTTGCCGAGTGCCGGCAAATGCTGAAGGTTTCCAACGAAACCGGGATGCCGCTGTTTGTAGCCTATTACCGCCGTACGCTCCCGGCATATCTAATGGTGAAAGAGTTGATTGGCAGTGGTATTTTGGGTGATATTTTAACGGTTTCAATTATCCTTCATAAAGCTGCTGATGAACGCGACCGTGAGCCTGAAGCACATAAAAACTGGCGGCTTGACGCGAAAACTGCTGGCGGAGGCCTCTTTTACGATTTGGCTTCGCACCAATTCGATTTCCTCGATTTTTTATTTGGCCCGATAACTGAATGCAAAGGGCTAGCCTATAACCAAGCGGGATATTATAATGTAGAAGATACAGTTACAGCTGCCTTCACTTTCGAAAACGGCGTAACCGGAACCGGCAACTGGTGTTTTGTAGTAGATAAATCGGCCGAGCAGGATAAAATTGAAATCGTTGGCACCAAAGGGAAGGCCAGCCTGCCCTGTTTCATTCATGGGTCGGTTGAATTGACGACCGCTGCGGGAACCGAACACTTCAATTTTACCAACCCCGAGAATATTTCGCACAACCTGGTAAAGAATGTGGTGAAAGCGCTACGGGGCGAAGAAGCAGCTGTCAGCACCGGCGAATCAGCTGCCCGTACCAATGCAGTACTCGAAGACATTGTGAAAGACTTTTATAAAAACAAAACATCGCAGCAGGTGCCCAAACGTGAAAAAGCTAGCTGCCGGACAGATTGAAAATCACATAGAATACAATAGAGAAAAATATCAACGAAAGCTGTTCGATGTCAGGATTAATTACATTTGAAAAGCGTCAATAACGACGAATGTGGCCTATGTGGTTCAATAAAAAATGATTATGAAGTTTATAATAGACGATAAAATCCCCTACATCCTCGGAGTGCTGGAACCCTTTGGTGAAGTGGTTTATTTGCCGGGCTCAAAGACAACGGCCGATGTGGTCCGCGATGCCGATGCACTGATAACCAGAACCCGCACAATCTGTAATGAAAAATTGCTGAACGGATCGGCTGTAAAATTCATCGCAACAGCCACCATTGGCTTCGACCATATTGACACGGCGTATTGTGACAAGGCCCGGATTGAATGGACCAATGCCCCCGGTTGCAACAGCAAGTCGGTGGAACAATACATCGCTTCTACCCTCTTTGTATTGGCCCAAAAACACAGCTTCAAACTAAAAGGAAAAACAATTGGCGTGGTGGGTGTAGGCCAGGTTGGTTCAAAAGTCGCGCATTTTTGCGAAATTATCGGGATGAAGGTTCTGCTGAACGACCCCCCGCGTGCCCGTACCGAAGGCCCGGAAAGATTCGTCAGCTTAAGCGAAATCCAGAAACAGGCCGATTTTATTACCATTCATGTTCCGCTAAATATGGAAGGCGAAGATGCAACCTACCAGTTAGCCAATTCAAACTTCTTTCACAATTTACCAACAAAACCGTTTGTAATCAACTCGTGCAGGGGCGAAGTGGTGGATAGCACTGCTGCAAAGGCTGCTTTAAAAGAAGGACTTATCAGCGGCTTGGTACTCGATTGTTGGGAAAACGAGCCCGACATTGATTTGGGACTCTTGGCGGCCTGCGACATTGCTACACCGCATATTGCCGGCTACTCCAAAGATGGCAAGGCAAACGGTACCAGCATGAGCATTCAGGCCACCAGCCGCTTTTTTGGATTGGGTATCGACAACTGGGTTTGCCCGAATATTGAACTTCCACAGCAAACAAAAATCAAAATCAACGGTTTGGGTTTATCGGAAGAAGACATTCTGGCTAAAGCGGTTTTGGCCACTTACGACATCAGGAACGACGACGCAGCTTTAAGAGTCAATCCGCAGGACTTCGAAAAACTTCGGGGCGATTACCCGGTTCGGCGCGAATTTCCTGTTTTTACCATAGAAGCGCAGAATATTGCTGGTTCGGCAATAGAAAAGCTTAAACAAATCGGTTTTCAAATTGAAAATAATGCCTAATTTTAAAACAATTATAACTCTCACAAAATGAAAAAACTAGCAGATATTGGCTTAATCGGGTTGGCCGTAATGGGCGAAAACCTGGTTCTGAATATGGAAAGTAAAGGCTACACAGTAGCTGTTTACAACCGTACAGTTGAAAAAGTGGACGCATTCCTGGCCGGACGTGGCAATGGAAAAAACTTCATTGGCGCGCACTCAATCGAAGCGCTGGTTGCATCGCTCGAAAAACCGCGTAAAGTAATGATGTTGGTGAAAGCCGGAAAACCGGTTGACGATTTCATCGACTTGCTGATTCCGCACCTGGAAGCGGGTGATATTATTATTGATGGCGGAAACTCGCATTTCCCCGACAGCATTCGCCGCACAAAGTATGTCGAAAGTAAAGGTTTGCTGTTTGTCGGTACTGGCGTATCGGGCGGCGAAGAAGGCGCGCTGACTGGCCCATCCATGATGCCCGGCGGTAGCCCTGCGGCCTGGCCTTTTGTAAAAGGCATTTTCCAATCGATTGCAGCCAAAGTTGATAACGGTACGCCCTGCTGCGACTGGGTAGGCGAAGACGGAGCCGGCCACTTTGTAAAAATGGTGCACAATGGTATTGAATACGGCGATATGCAAATCATTAACGAAGCCTACCATGTAATGAAAGAATTGCTTGGTATGAGCGATGATGAGATGCACGAAGTATTCAAAAAATGGAATACCGAAGAACTGGACTCGTACCTGACCGAAATTACCCGCGATATTTTGGCCTTTAAAGACGTGGACGGACAACCCTTGGTTGAAAAAATACTGGATACAGCCGGGCAAAAAGGAACCGGAAAATGGACCGGTGTTACGGCGCTCGATTTGGGCGTTCCACTAACCTTGATTGGCGAATCGGTATTCTCGCGCTGTTTGTCGGCTCAGAAAGACCTGCGCGTTTTGGCCTCGAAAGCCATTACCGGCCCAAAACCTAATTTTACAGGCAACAAGGCACAACTGGTTGACGACCTGAAAATGGCCTTGTACGGTGCCAAAATTATTTCGTACGCGCAAGGCTATAACCTGATGATGGAAGCCGCCAAAGAATACAAATGGAACCTCAACTACGGCGGTATTGCGCTCATGTGGCGCGGTGGCTGTATCATCCGCTCGGCATTCCTCGGCGATATTAAAAAGGCATTCGACAAAAACCCGGAATTGCCCAACCTGCTGCTTGACCCCTTCTTCAAAGAAAAAGTAGAAGCAGCACAAGCCGGATGGCGCCGGGTATGTGCCGCCGCCCTTAGCAACGGCATTCCGGTTCCGGCCATAACGTCGGCCCTATGCTACTTCGACGGGTTCCGCTGCGAGCGTTTGCCCGCCAACCTGCTTCAAGCACAACGCGACTACTTTGGTGCGCATACCTACGAGCGCATTGACCGGCCGCATGGCGAGTTCTTCCACACCAACTGGACTGGCCGTGGCGGCAATACCTCGTCAACAACTTACGATGTGTAATTATAATTCAATTGCCTTGCATACAAAGGCTTCATAAAAACATGGAGCCTTTTTTTTTTACAGCAGAGCATGCTGAAAGATTTTAAAGGGAAAAATAGAATTACAACTTTCTCCGCCTTTGTGCTTTCTTGGCATACTTTGCGGTTATTCTTCTTCACCCTAAAAAATCTTTCTCCTTCCTATTGTTTGGAATTGAAATTTATTTTTACTTTGCAATTCAAAGTACTTTTATAATTGTATTCAACATGAAACCAACCGAGCATTATCTGGACGAGATAAAAGAAATTAAAAAAATGATGGAGCAATCGAGCCGATTCCTCTCGCTGAGCGGTTTATCGGGCGTGCTTGTTGGTGTTTATGCAATCATCGGCGCTTTTATTGCCTGGAAAATGATTTACATTCCCGGCTCGCTGTATTACCGCGAATACTATTCGAACCAAGTGCTGGTCGAAATGCTGGTACTGGCAGCAGCCTTGCTGTTGGTTTCGTTTATTACGGTTATTTGGCTCACCACGTCGAAAGCCAAACGAAAATCGGAGAAAATTTGGTCGGCCGGAACAAAGAAACTGGTTACCAACCTGGCTATTCCGCTTTTAACGGGTGGTGCTTTCATCCTTATTTTTATTTCGCGCGGCATATACAGCATTGTGGCACCCAGCTGCCTTATTTTTTACGGTTTGGCTTTGGTAAATGCATCGAAATATACCCGGAGGGAAATATTTTATCTGGGGCTTTTCGAAATCGGGATTGGCCTGCTGGCTGCGCTGGTTCCCGGACTGGGGCTCCTGTTTTGGGCCGTCGGTTTTGGATTGATGCACATTATTTATGGCACAATCATGTATTTCCGTTACGAACGAAAAACTACCAGCAAGTGAAAAACCTGTTTCAACAACTGGATAAAGCGTTTGAAAATAAGCTGCGGCTGGGAATCATGTCGGTTCTGCTGGCGAATGCCTCGGTAACCTACAATACCCTGAAGGACACGCTTGATGCCACCGATGGAAACCTGGCCAGCCACCTGAAGCACCTGGAAAAACTGGACTACATTTCGGTATCGAAAAGTTTTGTCGATCGCAAACCAAACACCGAATATGCAATTACCATCAGTGGAAAAGCAGCTTTTGAAAAGCACCTGAACACACTGGAAGAAATATTGAAAAACCTTTAATTTTTTTTATTTATACACTTTGAAATTCAAAGTACTTTAATACATTCAATAACTATGAAAACACAGGAATTTATTGAGCAGAAAGTGAAAAGCCAAGGCTTTCGGATGAGTGTGAAACTGGTCGCAATCGGCATCATCGTGTTGTTACTGCTGATTCCCAAGTTTATGATTATGGACCTGATACGCGAACGCCAATACACGGCGAGCGAAGCGCAGTTGCAAGTTGCCAACTCGTGGTCGAACAGCCAAACGGTGCGCGGCCCCATGCTAACGATACCCTATATTGTTAAAGTAACCGACAAAGACGGAAAGGTTGTACAGGAAGTCATCAACGAATACCATCTGCTACCTAAAACCCTCGAAATAAACGGCGAACTGTTTCCGAAGAAACTAAAACGGAGCATTTACACCAGCGTTGTTTACGAAAGTAACCTACGCCTGAGCGGAAGTTTCGAAAAACCCGATTTTGCAGCACTTAATATCCAAACCGAGCAAATACTGTGGGAGCAGGCCAAGCTGGAACTGGCGGTGAGCGACCTGCGGGGAATAAGCTCGGTGGTTGAACTAAAATGGAACGAACAGCGCATCCCCTTCTCTCCGGGTATGCAAAACCCGATTCTGGGCGACAATGGCATCTCGGTACACCTGGGCGATTCGGCCATTGAGGCGATGCCCTCTCAATTTACCATCGATTTAGACCTGAAGGGCTCGAACTCGATTTCGTTTACCCCTGTTGGCGAAACCACCGGCGTACACCTGAAATCGACCTGGCCCGACCCGGGTTTTCAGGGACAGTTCCTCCCTACCGATCGGAAAATAGACCAAAACGGCTTTACGGCCGACTGGAAAGTACTGAATTACAACCGCGACTTTCCGCAAAGCTGGACCAATACTGCTTATACCATCACAACAAGCGATTTTGGCGTTGACCTGATTGACGTGGCCGACCACTACCAAAAAAACGAGCGCAGCGCCAAGTATGGTATAATGATTATCCTACTCATTTTCCTGTCGTTCTTCCTCAACGAAATCCTGACCAAACAACGGGTACACCCGTTCCAATACATCCTGGTGGGTTTTTCGGTACTTATTTTCTACCTGTTGCTCCTCTCCTTTTCCGAGCACATTGGCTTTAACCCGGCTTACTTGGTGGCTTCGGTTTCGGTTATCGTACTGGTGTTAATTTACTCCCGATCGTTCCTTAAAACCTGGGCAAACTCGCTGGCACTGGCGGCTATCTTGTGCCTTTCGTTCCTGTTTATCTTCATCCTGCTGCAACTCGAATCGTACGCCCTGCTGGTTGGAAGTATAGGCTTGTTTATTATGTTATCCATAACGATGTACTTCACCCGAAAAATTAATTGGTACGAATAAGTTGAATATCAAATCAGAAAAAAGGCTGTCCAAAAAGTAAAACCAAATCAAGAATAGCTTACGATTTGATAGCTCTTCGGGCTGAAAGCCCAATTTAGTTCAGCCCAAGGCCGCGCCTTGGGGAAGACTGCTGCAATGTTCGCCCTAAAAGGGCAGCTTATTGGTTAAGTTGGGCTTACAGCCCGTCAGAAATTATATATATTAAAGTCCCGGGGCGTTGCCCCGGGCTGAATTAAGTTAGCCTTTCGGGCTGCTATTTTCAATTTGAAAGTTCGAATTGACTGAACGAGACTTTTTATACAGCCTCTTTTTTGTTTTTTACCATTCGCTTTACAAAACCAACTTTGTTGACTAGTACAGGTCAAAACAGGCTTCTTTTGCATACCTTCGCAGGTAAAAATTAAAAACCGATGATTATCCGGGAACGTAAAAACTGGTGGCTCATGCTTTTTATCTGGCAGGGCTCGGTACTACCCAAAATTATGCCGCGCCTCCTTATACTGGGGCTTTTTTCGGTTCTCACGTATCTGTTCCACGGCTACCTGTTCAGCTACAAAGTTACCCTCGACCCAACAGCTTTTACCTTGATTGGGGTGGCGCTGGCCATCTTTCTCGGTTTTTGGAACACCGCTTCGTACGACCGTTTTTGGGAAGGCCGAAAACTTTGGGGTGCCTTGGTGAATGACACCCGGAGCTTTGTTCGCCAGGTACTTGCTTATGTAAAAACCCACCCTGAAGACGAAACCGAAACCCGGCTCCCGGTACAACTAACCATTGCTTTTAGCTACGCACTAAAACACCAACTGCGCCAAAGCGATGCCATGCCCGACCTGCGCCGCCTGTTACCACCCGAACTGGCCAACAAACTGGAAGTGGTTAACTATAAACCGGTTTTTATCCTTCACTTACTGGCCAATTGGCTTAACGAAGTCGAAAAAAAAGGGAAAATTGACAGCATCACCAAAATGGGGATGGACCAGAACCTGGATAAACTATCCGAAATTGTTGGTGGCTGCGAGCGCATTGCCAACACCCCAATCCCCTTTCCGTACCACGTGCTGCTGCACCGCACGGTTTATATTTACTGCTTTTTGCTCCCGTTTGGACTGGTTCACACTATTGGCTGGATGACCCCCGTTATGGTGACGTTTATTGGCTACACCTTTATGGCACTCGATGCCATTGTGGGCGAAATTTCCGACCCCTTTGGCACCGAACCCAACGATCTGGCACTAAACAGCCTTTGCTCTACCGTGGAATGTTCGCTACTCGAAATGGCCGAACTGCCAGTTCCCGAAGGCCTTCAAAAAACGAATAAATACGTTTTGGATTGAAAGCTGAATGTATTTTGTGCCGGTTGAATTGTTGGTTTCAACCCATTTTACGCCGTCATTGGCGTTTGTTATTCCATCACTTCGGTTATTAACCCCATATTTGGCGTTGTCAGACCCCAATTTTTGGGTTGTTTTGCGCTATTTTGGGGTTGGTTACCCCGGCGTTGGGTTCATTAACCCCTTGATTGGGGTTGATGAACCTATCCGGAGGGCTTTTTAACCCCAACGCCGGGTTTTTCAACCTAACCATTGGGGTTCCTAAACGTATCCTGAAGGGTTTTCAACCTAACCATTGGCGTTCTTAAACGTATTCGGAAGGTTTTAAAAGCCTGACGCCCAAAAAACACTATTTCAACCGGTTGCACCAAGGGCGTTGGCAATAGCGTTTACACACTGCAACAAGGCAAACAGGTAATCGTCCTGGTCGGGGTTTTTGTTTTTCTTGCTTTCGCGCCATTTCTGTAATAGCTCAATTTGGGCGTCGTGCAAAAAGTTTAGGGCTTCGGCCCGCAATTGGGTCGAATAGTAGTGTTTTTTGCGCCGCTGCTCAATAGGCAGCTGCAACACATCGGCCAGCATATCGCGGGTTAGCGCCAGTTCTTTTTTAATGATGTTCATAATTCGCTGGCGTATCTCGGGTTCTTCTACCATCGAGGCGTATTTCTCCATAATTTGTTCGTCGGTCGATGTCAGGCTCGAGTCCAGGTTGGTCATCACGTAACGCACAAAGGGGTCGTATTCCATTAGTTCCAGCAGGCGTTTGTACTGGTCGGGGTCCTGGGTTTTCATTTCGTATAA
Organism: Mangrovibacterium sp.; assembly: GCA_047972415.1. Classification (GTDB taxonomy): domain Bacteria; phylum Bacteroidota; class Bacteroidia; order Bacteroidales; family Prolixibacteraceae; genus Mangrovibacterium. The sequence goes on along the minus strand of JBKEAN010000051.1, from coordinate 13,742 downwards.
AGTTGAACCTACCCCGTACCAGCTGGTAATGTTGAAGCGCGACTGCGACCACGAGAACACCCAGGGGATGGCACGCAAATCGTCCATGCTGCGTTTGCCGGTGCGGCGTGCGGGGCGCGACCCGATTTTGCTCGACTCAATAACATCAATCGGGGTTGCCTGCTCGAAGAAGCGGATAAAATCGGCATCGGAAATCAGTTGGCGGTAAAAATAGCGGCCACGGCTGCCCAACTGACTGAACAGGGATTCCACATCGGCGTTCTCGGTTTTGCTGTGTTTGTGCAGTACGGTTTGCGCTGTTACGCTGGCTAGCATCAGCTCCAGGTTGTAAGCGGCGTTCACTAGGTTGGCATACTTGCGTTCGATGGTTTCGCCCTGCTCGGTTACCCTGAATTTACCATTGACCGAACCTGCCGGCAAGGCCTTCACAAACCAGTGCGCCGGCCCTGCCCCTCGGCTGATGCTGCCTCCGGTACCGTGGAAGAAGCGGATGGTAACACCATGTTTGCGCCCAACTTCGGTAAGCGCTTTTTGGGCTTCGTGCAAAAACCAGGTACTGGCCAGTATTCCGCCATCCTTGTTGCTGTCGCTGTAACCAATCATTACATCCTGAATGAGCTCGCCGCCCGGGCTTTCCCACGATTGTACATTCAAACTGTTCTGTACCACCGGATGGCTCAGGTAGGCATCCAGTATTCCGGGGCTTTCTTTTAAGTCTTCAATGGTTTCGAACAAAGGTACCACAGGCAACACGGCCGCCAGCGCGTTGTCTTTTTTCACCATCAATCCTACCTCACGCATAAACAGGTAAACGGTGAGCAGGTCTTCGGTATTTCGGGTCATGCTCACAATCAGCTTTCCGAAGGCATTTGGGCTGTAATGCCTGATGTGTTCGGATACAGCGCTCATGGTGCCAATTACGCTTTTGCCTTCGGTTTCCAGGTTTTGGTGCTCAACCAGGAAAGGACGGTTTATTTTTAGTTCGTCGTCCAAAAAAGCCCGTTTGGCCGCCAACGACGAACCGATGCGTGTTGCCGTTTCTTCGCCCAGCGAACTTCGTACCAGTTGGTTCAACGCTTTTTCGTGATAAGCACTGTTTTGGCGGATGTCCAATTTGGCCAGGTGGAAGCCAAACATCCGGACCAGCCGTTTCACCCGGCTCACATCAACCCGGGCAACTTCGCCTATCCGGCATGTTTCCAGCTCGTTGTAAAGCAGGTTTAAGTCGGCCAGTAATTCAATTGAGCTGCGGTAACTATTGGGGCGGTCTTCGAGTTCCAGGTTAAACTCGCGACTCAGATCGATCGGGATTTTCTTCAACAAAAACAGCACAAATACTTTAAAAATTTCTTCTCCGTGCTCTTTTAGCTCCAACCCAGCCACCTCGCCCAACTCCGAAACCAACCCGGCAATACGGTTGTTGAATTCGGTGGAGACTTCGGTGGAATTTCGGTAGATACTCAGCTTTTGAGCCAGTTCAACCAATTCGTTTTTGATGATATAGAAGGCGTGAATACGCAATTTATGCAAAGTCATCCGGGTAATTTCGGGCGTTACAAGCGGGTGCCCGTCGCGGTCGCCCCCTACCCAGTTGCCAAACGAAAAAACGGGGTACAAATCCACATTGTCAAGCAGCTTCATGTTAAAACCCGATTCCTTCCATGCCTGGCGCAAGCGTTTGTCTAAAATGACCAGTACACCGGGAAACACATTGGTGAGGTAGTGCAACACGTTATCGAGCTCGGACTCGATGCGGGGTTTTTCGATATAAATTTCGCCTACATGCCACAGGCGGTGGAGGATTTGTTTTATTTCGTCGCGGATTTCCTCTTGCTCAATGTGCGTGTACATCTTGTTCTCGCGCTTCACCAGCAGCAGGTACAGGCTACGGTATTCCCTGAGCACAACAGCCCGTTTTGCTTCGGTGGGGTGAGCGGTCAAAACCGGTTCAATCAGCACGTTGGGCAATACTTCCAGTATCTCCTGTTCGCTGATACCTTGATCCTTCAGCATTTTAAACTGGTTTGCCCACAATCCGTTAACCTTGGCCATATCTACTTCTTCCTTTAGCCGCCGGCTTTGTACGGCACCGTTTACTTCGGCCAGGTTCAGCAGTTGAAAACACATGGACATGAGGTGAATGTAGTCGTTACTAATCAGATCGGCAGGCCCCGGCTTTTTGGTTTCGCTCAGCCACGGAATAAAGGGAACCAGGTTCTCCTTATTGCTTTCTTCAAGCACTTCTTTGAAACAGCCCAGCAAAAAATGCAGGTCGTCATACGGTTTGCCCAAAAAGCGGCGCACTTGGTTGAATACGGTACTCATAGTTTGGTTACTTTTCGGCTTATTGAAACAGCCAACGATTTATTGAGTTCAAAATTATCAAAAAGTTTCCGCCACCGGGTTCAAAGTACGCACCCCCTGTAACAAAATCAATAATCCGGAACAAGAAATACGGCTAACCTACTGACATAGATGGCTCTAACAATTGAAAAACAGGAAACAATTGGGATGTCGGAGCTAAAACCCCGCAGGGAACAGTGAACATAAACGGCGCCTTTTGAATGGTTGCTTTAATTTGTTTTTTCGATAAAGGCACGTTTTTTGCAAAATCAGTCACCGGAAATCAAAAAAACAGAAACATATAAAGCAAAATAATATGAAACAATCGAAAGCACAACGTACTGAATTGTATCAGAAAATGGAAGCCAAACTGAAGTTTCCGACCCGCGAAAACTGCAACACGTTGTACCACCACATTCACACCATGCGCCTGGGCGACGACTATATTTTCAACACCGAAGCCGACTTGGCCGGGCTACTCGAGTTTTTAAATGCGGAAACCGAAGTTGGTACAACAGTTGGTTAACTTCGGTTATCCAGCTTTTAAACAGACGAATTGCAAAAAAATAACTATAAAAAGACCGTGTTGGGACTGAAACCAGCGCGGTCTTTTTTTTTGTCAACCAGCAATCCGGTGGATTGTACCACCGCATGAAACTGGTTTTGTTTTAATCTTTCGTCTTTTTAGTTGCTGGCTGTGTTTGTAAATCCTCACCGGCAACAACGGCAACCCCTTGGTAACCCATCGCTTCTAAACCATTTTTCAGTTTTTCAACCGTCGTTTGGTCGGTCCGGTAGGTAATTGTTACGGTTTTCCCTTCCAGGTTACAATCCAAGCCTTTCACGCCTTTTTCAAAAGCCATTGTTTTGTTTATATCTTCCACACAGCAAGTTCCGTCCATTGGAACAGTGAACGTTACTTTTGCTTTTTCTTTTGTCTTACCCGCTTCTTGGGCTGCTCCACTAAATGCAAACAAGCAAATCAGTGCGACTAATACATTTTTCTTCATTTTCCGGTGTTTTATTTAATGTGATTAAATTGAATTATTTTCGCTCCAATGCAAACCTGAACCCGGCATAAAACATTGTTCCGGCCACCGGGCCCCAGGTCATTGAAGCATCAAAATTATTGCCCCAAGGGTTTCCGGCATCAATAATAGGCATGTGCATTTTGAAGTTGGTCAGGTTTTCGCCGCCAACGTAAACACTCCATTTTTTGAAATATTTGGTCACCTGAGCATTGATTACAGTAAATGGGTTGAATTCCGGTTCCCAGAGATTTTCACCCGGATCGGGCATACGGCCGCCACCGTTAAACTGACTGGTAAAATCGACTTGCCATTTCTTAAGCGGTGTTTGGTACGAAGCTGCCAGCAATCCCTTGTAACGGCTTGTCAGCGCCTTTTCACGCAACTCTCCCCCGATGGTCGTTTTCACATCATTCACCCGGAAAGCGGCGGTAATATCCAAACCAGTTAAAGCTTCCCAGGTTATCTCGGCCTGCACGCTCTGCGAGTACGAACGGCCATTGAGGTTATAAAATAGCACCTGGTGCGGATCGCTATCGGTATCGGTAACTACTTGTTGGTAAAAATGAGTATAGTAGTAGTCGGCCGAGAAACTGCCCTCGCGATTGAATAAGTTGAAATAATAGGTTGCGTTCAACCCACTGTTCAAGGCTTTTTCCTGTTCCAGCCCATCAGCAATTTCTACCTTGCGCGAACTGGCAAGCAAGTACGAGTTTTCGGCCAGCACATTAGCCGATCGGTAGCCCATACCTGCCGACGCGCGCAAATGGAACTGTTCCGACACATTGTATTTGGCATGTACGCGGGGGGTAAAAAACAAGTTGTAGTCGTTGTGATGATCGGCCCTTATGCCAGCCAACAGCACTAACTTGTCATTCAAATTATAAGTATACTGGGCAAAAACCCCGGGAACAGTTTCGGTTCGTTGGTAGTCCGAATTGCCAAGGCTTTCGTCATAATCATCGTACATCAACGAAACCCCGGTACTGATTTGATGAACCGGGTTGGCACTAATGTAATTCTGATAAATGAGGTTGAGGTAAGCATTGTTTTGGCGGGCATTGTAGCTGCGGCTGCCATATACCGAGTTTTGCTTGTGATAGCTACCGCTACCCTGGAGCGCCAAACTGTGCCCGGTTTCGGGATTAAAAATAAGCGCCTGTTTGGTAAAAAACTCATAGCGCCTGGTTTCTATATTAATACTATAAGCCGAAGGATTGCCATTGTAAAAAGCCATTTGCCCCGACTCGCGCGATTCGTCAATTACTTTTGCGCCGTACTGGGCCACATAATTATCGGTTTTATAGCTCCACCTGTTAATAAAGTTATACTGCCGAATGAGCGGCAAATCCAAAAAACCGTCGTCGTTATGATCAATTTTATAACGTCCGTCTTTAAAATGACCGAGTATCATGGTTGCCAGCTTTTCGTTGAGCCGGAAAGAGCCGTTCACGTTCAGTTCGGTTTTCAATTCACTGTTCAAATACCCGTTTACAAAGAATAGTTCTGAGCTTTCTGGTTTTTTGTATTCAACATTAACCTGACCGGCAATGGCCTCGTAACCGTTAATAACAGATGCTGTCCCTTTGGATATTTGAATGGATTCCATCCAAGGCCCGGGAACATACTCCATCCCGTAAATAGAAGCCAAGCCGCGAAAAGCCGGCATGTTTTCGGCCATCATTTGGATGTACAGGTTCGAAAGCCCCAATAGCCGGATTTGTTTGGCGCCCGTAGCAGCATCGGCGTACGAAACATCGACCGATGGGTTGGTCGTAAAACTTTCCGAAAGGTTGCAGCAAGCAGCCTTGCAAAGCTCGGCCCCCGACAATTTAACCGACTGAATGGGATTTACCCGCGACAGGTGTGTCCCCTTATCGCGCACAACCACCGTAACATCATTCAGTACTTCCGAATCTGAATGAAGGACAATAGCCAATTTTTGTCCGTTCTTCGGAACCAGGTACTGGCTTGTGTAACTGATAAAACTAACAACAAGCGTATCGGCGCCGACATGGCGATCAATCGAAAACCGGCCATTATCGTCGGTAGCTACGCCTTGCGTGGTACCTTTCCAGTACACTGTTGCCCCTACCAATGGGTTGCTCCCGGTATCTTTTACCGAGCCACTTACTTGCGCATGTCCGTACACTCCCAAACAGGAGAGCAGGACAAGTAACATTATCTTGTTCATATTTCTTTTTAATGGTTACAAAAACAAACGACTTCGTGCTACCATCAAATTACGGCTTAGCACGCAAAGCGGAAACCATTAAAAAAATCAAATGAGGTAGGAACAGAGCAGCGACTGCCTGTCGGTGTTCGGATCGACTGGATTGAACCTTAATTGAAAAAGCGGGTACAAAAACCATTCAATGGCGAACAAAGCTTCTTGCTTATTAATAATTGCGGAAAGATAAAACGTTGGGCTTGAAAAGACAATGTTTGGCGCAGAACCAAAGAAATCGGGATAATTGGTAACCACCTGTATTTCTTTTTGGTGCTGATGTTCGTGGTTGCAGCATTGAACCGGATTGCAACTACAATTTTCCTCTTCTCCCGGATGATGTGCTACCACTTGCGAGTCGTGGCTGGCGTCCGGTTTATAATCGTCCAAAGCAAACTGTACAGTAATGGTTTCGAAATCGCATGGCAAACAAATATCCCGGACGATTTGCACCCCGACCGATTCGGCCAGGATAATCATTCCCAGAATAATGGCTGCTAGCTGATGCGTAAACTTCATACCCCAATAAAATACGGACTTTGTTTTTCAAAAAAAAAGAACCTGGTAAAAATATGAATTCTATTCCGTATGTGCTTGTTCCTTTAGTAATGTTAACAAATTGAACAACAAATTTTCAGGCTCTCAACCGCCATTTTCTGTTTCGAACGTCGGCTGTAAATACAACCAGTGTCCCTGAAAATAAAAAAAAGGGAACCTGTACAGATTCTGCTAATTCGCCTGAACCGAATTAAACTGATTTCGCTATTTTTCATCGCCCAATAACAACACTGGATCAACATGGCACAACAGGCAATAAAAGACTCAAAAAATTACCGGCAAAACTGGCGCCTTCGCGTGGCGCTGGTACTTAGCAAACTGGTTTTCAACCTAGTTTGGTGGAGTGTTTGGATGTGTATTTTCTTTTACCTGGTATTTCTGGTAAACCCGCAAATTACCACAAATGGTTCCAAGTTTTTTAAGCTGGCCTACGAAACCTGGGCGGTACCGCTTGGATTGGCCGTTTGTGTGGCTTTTTTTTCGTGGTTAATCGAGGATGTGCTGCTGTACCGTTTCCTGTCCAGGCAAAGCTCCGGGCTGGTATTTCTGTTTAGGCTGGCGGTGCTGGTGGGGGTACTCAGCTTTGTGTTTTTGCTGGTATCGGCCTATCACTACCACAACAAACTGTTTACCCACTTTGACCAGTACTTTGTGCTGCTGCGCGATTTTATTTTTAGCCGTACCACCGCCTCGCTTTTCCTCATTGGCATTATTATTTCGAACATTATAAACCTGGCCAAGGTAATCCGCTTAAAAATTGGGATAAACGGTTTTTTAAAAATTGTAACCGGCTATTACCGGACTCCGCGCGAGGAAGACCGCATTTTTATTTTCATCGATTTGGTATCGTCAACCCAATGCGCCGAACTGCTGGGGCATAAAAAATACAGTGCCTTCTTGCAGAAGTGCTTTGAGCCGCTGGGTATTTTGGAGCTGAAATACCGGGCGCAACAGTACCAAATTATCGGTGACGAGGTCGTACTTACCTGGAGTGCCCTCAAAACCAATAATTTCAGGAACGCTGTGCGGTTTTACTTCGAGTTTATGTACGAGCTGCAATTGCGGCGCGGGCAGTTCGAGCGCGAATTTGGTATCGTTCCGGCCTTTTCGGCATCTATTAACTCCGGCAACATTATGGTATCGGAGCTGGGTTCGATAAAAAACGAGATTGCCTTTCATGGCGATGTGCTAAACACGGCGGCACGCATACAAAAGCAGTGTAAGAGCTACAAGCGGAGGCTGCTGGTTACCAAGCATTTTGCCGAGTTGTTCGTACCGGTGTCCGAGAGTTTCCGGATTGAATGGGTTGGCAGCAACCAACTAACGGGCAAAGAAAAAGCGGTAGAGATTTACTCCATTGAGCCCGAGTTTGAAAACGAAATAGGCGACGACTATTGCACAGTGCTACCAAATCGTATAAGACACCACAAAAACAATGGCCGCCAAAATAAAGCCGTACATAAAAACATCGTAGGCCATGCGGAGTAGCTTAAATTTACGGTAGAGCGATTTGCCCAAATAGTACTGATCGCGAATAAGGCTGCGGTACAGGTACTCGTAATCGTCCATCATATCGCGAACGGCTGTTTCGTATTTCGGGTAGGGTATGCGAATAAAGTTGCCAAAGAACAAGAGGTTTGCTTTTTTCTCCTTTAGTTGCTGGTCGGTTACCTGCGAGGAGCGCACCTCGGGGCGGCAGCTTAAAATGGCAAATACCAACGATACCAGGCAGGCTACAAACAGAATAACCACGGTGGGCAACATCTCGTCAAGCGAAACCAGCTGCCGCGATACGGTGGCTACCGACACCGAAATAAGGATGGAGTTGATGGATATGAGTATGTTTGCTTTTTTATCAGCAATGGAGCTCAGGCGCATTTGATTGGAGGCCGTAAGGCGGAACATGGACTCGACACCCTTTTCGGTCGATTGCTTTTTCTTGTCCTTTTTGGCTGTTTCCTTGTCGGTATCACCGGCAATCATTTCTTCAACCAGTTCGGTATTTTGTTCCAGCTGCGGGGTAAAGTTTTGTTTGGCATAGCCGGTGTAGAAACTTAGCTTGCGTAAAAACCCGAGGGTTTCGGTCCAGTAGTCGGCAAAATTTACGGCACACTCGGCATAATTGGCCCGTTCCTTCTTCAGTTTTTTCGAAATAGATATAAAATTAACATCGGCCACATGCGATACATCGGCATCCAGGAGCACGCGCTCCACGGCATTTTTGGGCTCGCTTTGGCGCCGGGTGGCCAAAATGGCATCGCTTACCAGCTGGCGGCATTCGGCATCCAGCGGGTTCTGGTCGAAAAAGCTTTCGGCTATTTGCACACTGGCAGTCTCGTGGTTTTCAAGCTGAACGAGATAACCCGTGTCATGAAACCAGGCGGCAATCAGCAGGGCCTGCATCTCGGCATCGCTCAGCGCCTCGGCTCGCCCAAGCGTTTCGGCCGAGCGCACCACCGCGTAGGTGTGCTCCAGGGTATGGAAAACTAATTTCTGCTTCGGATGTTTTTCAAAGAAATCGATAACGAAGAGTTTTACTTTTTCTATAACTTCCATGCTAAATTTTTTAGTCACGAACCATTCACCAAAATAGAAATACCTGTGTGTAAAAATGAAAAAAAATAAATTCTTTTCACTCCTAATTGGCACACTAATTTACCTGGCCCCGCAAAGCCAGGCCAAGGCCCAGGACGACACCGTGAACTTTAGCCTGTTTCTGATAGGCAATGTCGGAAAATACGACGGCACAGACCCGGACGAAAAGAGACTGCTCCAGGAGCTGATTGATTACAAAGCGAATGCCAAAGGGGTGATTTTTTTGGGCAATAACTTTTACCCCGACTTTAAAGACCTGTTTAACGACTCGTACGGCGATAAACAGACCAAGCCCCAGCTGGAAAAGCTGCGCGACTTTGACGGTCCCATTGGCATAGTTCCGGGATTGGCCGACTGGGCTTACGGCACAGCCAACGGCAAGGATTTAGTGCACTGGGAGTACGAAAGCATAAGCCGTGTGCTGAAGGGCAAAGAGCTGTACATGCCCGACTGGGGCTGCCCGGGACCGGTGGAAGTGCCGGTGAACGACTCGCTGTGCCTGGTGCTTATTGATACCCAATGGTGGATGCACTCGTTTGATACGCGCCTAACCAAATGCGATATGGAGACCAAAGACGAGCTGTGGGCAAACCTGCGCGATGTACTCCGCCGCAACCGCCACAAGCAGGTGCTAGTGGCCGGTTACCACCCGGTAAAATCGTACGGAGAATTTGGCGGCCACTACAATACCCTGATGAGCACCCTGGGCTTCCCCATTTCCCTCTACCGCAAAACACTGGGTACCCGCGCCGACCTGGCCAACCCCGTGTACTCGGAGTTTGCCAATGAGCTGAAGACGGTGCTGGAAGAGTTTCCACAACTTATTTATGCCTCGTCTCACGAGCGCAATTTCCAGTATTTTACCGACAAGGAGGTACACTACATCATTGGCGGCTCGCTGCAAGGGGGGCGCTACATTAAGCAACGGGCCCTAAGCTGCGGCAGCAAGGAGGCCGGCCTGGTGCGGATAGACTTTTACCGGAGCGGCGCCGTGGTGCTCAACTTTATTGAGGCTGGCAACCCCAACACGGTGAGCTGTGCCGCCAAACTAACCAACGGCCCGGTTTATGCACCAGCCGAATTGGAACAAGCCCGGCAGGCCAACTTCCCCGATAGTGTGCTTACCGTGGCCAGCACCTTGTACAACATCGATGAGAAAAAATACAAATGGGTGGGCCAAAACTACCGCCAGGTATGGGGACAACAGGTAAAGGTTCCGGTTTTTGATGTGGAAACAGAAAAAGGAGGCCTGACTATACTGAAACGAGGCGGAGGCATGCAAACCAAATCCTTGCGCCTGCAGGCCGCCAACAAGCAGCAGTATGGGCTGCGCTCCATTGAAAAATATGTGGAAGGGGCACTGCCCGGGGACCTAAAAAACACCTTTGCCGTGGATATTGCCCAAGACAACATTTCGGCATCAAACCCCTACGCTGCCCCGGTGGCTGCCCGCCTGGCCAACATGGCCGGCGTCATGCACACCAACCCCGAACTGGTGTACGTACCCAAGGATTACCGCCTGGGCGAATACACCGAAGACCTCGCCGATAAGCTCTTCCTCTTCGAAGAACGCCCGGCAGGCAACTGGTCCCGCACAAAAAGCTTCGGGAACAGCACGAACATTGTAGGAACCGATGAGGTGCTCGAACTTCGCGAAAAATCGGCCGAACACCAGGTTGACCAACAAGCCGTGTTACGTGCCCGCATATTCGACACTTTTATTAACGACTGGGACCGCCACGACGACCAGTGGCGCTGGGCCAGCTTTGAAGAAGGCAGCCAAACGTTTTACCGCCCCATTCCGCGCGATCGCGACCAGGCATTCTACGTAAACCAGGGCTTTCTGCCCTGGCTGGCCACGCGCAAGTGGTTGGTGCCCAAGTTTCAGAACTTTGCCCCCAAAACCGAAAACATAAACGGCCTTACCTTTAATGCCCGCTACTTTGACCGCAGCTTCCTGACCGAACCCAACTGGAACGACTGGCAAACCACACTGACCAGCCTGATGACAGAGCTGCCCGACGACTCGATTAGGGCCGCCATGCGCGCCTTTCCGAAAGAGGTGCAGGCGTTGGTGGGCGATAGCACTGCCCGCATACTGCTGGCCCGCAAGGCGTACATGCCCGACATGATCCGGCAGCATTACCTAACCCTGGCCAAAAATGTAAACGTGGTGGGTACCGGTAACGACGACCGCTTTGAGGTGAAACGCCTGCCCAATGGCCAAACCGAAGTAAGCGTTTGGAACAAGGACAAAAGCATTTGCGAGTACCACCGGGTGTTCGAAGCCGGCGAAACCCGGGAAATACGCCTGTACGGACTGGGTGGCGACGACCACTTTGATTTGCAGGGGGAACAAGCATGGGGATCGATTGTGCGCATTATCGGCGGCAAGGGTGGCGACAAGGTGGAAAACCAATCGGACATAAAGGGCGCCCGAAACTTTACCCACATTTACGATAACCGCAAAACACAAGTAAGCGGTACACCGGATACCAGGGAACACCTCTCGGCCAACAAAGAAGTTAACCAGTACGACCGCATGGACTTCCGCTACGATGTGGTCAGCCCCGGCTTGTTCCTGGGGTACAACCCCGACGACGCGGTATTTATAGGTGGTGGTCCCATTTTTTACGAATACAAATTCCGCCGCCACCAGGTGCAAACGCTCATGGCCAACTTCGCCACCCTAACCGGCGCCTTCAATGCGCGCTATACCTTCGAGTCGCTGACTACTACCGGTGGCCTGGAACACCACTTTGGCCTGGATATGAAAGCCCCCGACTATGCCATGAACTACTTCGGAATGGGTAACAAAGCAGAAATTGAGGACAATTACAAAACCGACTACTACCGCCTGCGCATTAACCAGTTTGTTGGCCAGTATTCGGTAGGCAAGCGTTGGGGCAAAACGGCCATCCACCCCTCAGAAAGTGGCATCGTGCGCGAGTGCGACCTGCAAGCCGGCCTGTTTGTGAAACGCTCCGACATTGAAGACGAATCGGGGCAGTTTATTGCCAACCCGGAAACAGCTGGACTAGAGCCCGAAGACCTGTTGTCCCACAGCTATGCGGGGCTGCGGCTGGGTTTCAACCTTCGGAACCTGAACAAACGCAGTAACCCCGATCGCGGGTACCACCTAAACCTGGAAGCACGCCAGTTTAAGCGCATTGCCAGCAGCCAAAGCGAAAACTTTACCCGGCTTAGCGGCGACCTGCGCAATTACATCAGCTTCAGTAAAAACCCACGAACGGTACTGGTATTTCGCATTGGCGGCGAAAAGCTGCTGGGCGACCACTACTTTTTGGAAAGTGCCCGTCTGGGCGGTAAAACCAATCTGCGGGGCTACCGGGGCGACCGCTTCTATGGCGAAGCCTCGGTGTACCAAAATACCGAACTGCGCTACAAGCTTAGAAACTTTAACAGCTACATACTGAATGGCGAAGTTGGCCTGCTGGGTTTCTTCGATTCGGGCCGGGTTTGGCTGGCAAACGAGGAGGCCGACAGGTGGCACAGGGGCTACGGTGCCGGTTTCTGGCTCTCGCCCTTCGGAATGACGATATTAACCGCCAGTTATAACTGGAGCAAACAAGATGCTATGCTTCAGTTCTCCCTAAACTTCCGGATTTGAAACGAACAGTGTTTTACCTGCTTTTTACGGTGTGCTGCCTTGCCCTTTGCGGGCAAAGCAGCACACAACACCTGTACCTGGTGCGGCATGCCGCGGTTGATATGGACAAACCGGCCTTTGTTGGTGTCCGTCGGGCGGCTGACCTGTACCAAAAATACAACCTTTGCCCAATTACTGCTTTCGACGGGGCTTCGGTGAGGCAGCAAATTGAAGCCGAAAACCCGGCAGTTTACAGCAGCACTATGCTGCGGGCGGCAGAAACGGCAGCCATCGTTTTCCCCGGTGACAGCATCCACGCCAAGCCCCTGTTTAACGAGTACGAAATGGGGATAACTGGCATTCCGCTGTTGCAAATGCCCTATGTGGGCTGGACGGGCCTGTCGCGACTCTTTTGGCAACTACACCTGAACAACCAGGAGGAAAGCCGCTGGCTCGCCCGCAAACGAATGAAAAAGGCAGCGGCCAGGCTTGAGTTGTATGCCCAACGGAGAGGCTCGGTGGTGCTTTTTGCACACGGCCTACTCATTCGGGACTTGCGGCACCAACTGCAAAAGCAGGGATGGGTGCTCGAAAAAACGGGGGAAACAAAAACCTGGCCGTATCCCATCTTACAAAGATTCCCAATCCATGATTTCCGTTGTTCTTAAGTGGGTTAAGTCCAGCAAAAGTTCGGACGCGACCGGCCTCAATCGATTTCTGTACTATTTCATATCTTTCACTCTCCCTACTGTTTTATTTTACGTTCGTTGCCCTAAAATGGCCCCTTCGTTCTATGAGCAGAGAAGCAAATAGCTACGAGAGCAGAATACTCACATCCGCACAACCAAACAATATTGCTTCGGAAACCGAATAAAGATGACACCCTCGTAGAGAGTGATTCCACGAGCACCATCCCACCCACCCGAATGCGAAGCACAGTCAACAGTGCTTTCATAAACAACCTATTACCACTAAAACCGCTCGTTCTGTACCCATACTGATGAGCTATCTGCTTAGACCGGTATTTATAACCCTGAACAAAATACCTGCTGGAAAAAACGAACAACACAGTGAATACAGGAACTTCAAAGCACTTGCATTTGTGGCATACAAACAATAATTTCCTAAATTTACAGCCCTTGTTTTATTTTTGCTTGTGCAACATCGAAAAACATCGCTGTTTATCCATAATTATCGCCTTTGATGGTAGTTCTCAAATAACGATAAGAAAGAGCTAAAAAATATCGTTCCAATATGGCGAAACATTTGAGCGAATGGTGCGAGGACTATATATGAAGAACGGCAAACTGGTGGTAACTGAAACTGTCCTGCGGGCTAACTTTGCCTACCCGACTGGCAACAGTACCAAATTTAGTGCAAT
>JBKEAN010000050.1:0-9265 GCA_047972415.1 Mangrovibacterium sp. | reverse complement strand
CAGCTTTACCAAATTCCACCCATGCCGCTCGATATTTGTGTTGCCGACTCGCAAGGCGGCATTGGTTACATGATTGAGCGTATGCTCCGCAATGTCCTGAACCAGCATCAAATTCAAAAACATATCATTTCAATGATGGGTATGGTTACCGTCCGGCCAGACGACCCCGCTTTTACCAACCTCACCAAACGAATCGGGAAAACATACAGCCAGGCCGAAGCTGAAAAACTTCAACTTGAAAAAGGATGGCAATTTAAACCCTCGGGAAAAAGCAACGGCGGTTGGCGCCGGGTTGTGGCATCGCCCGAGCCAGTAGAAATACTGAACCGCGATGTGATTGAAAAAATGGCTCGCGACGGCACAATTGTCATCACAGCTGGCGGTGGCGGAATACCGGTTTATTATGACGACAATGGCGACCTGCGAACGCTCGATGCGGTTATTGACAAAGATATGACATCTGCTTTGCTAGCGGCAAAAATCGGTGCCAACGAGTTTTATATCCTGACTGATGTTCCATTCATTTTCAAGGATTTTGGGTTACCAACCCAGGAAAAACTGGAGTTTCTGAATTATGCTGATACCAAAATGCATCTCGACAAAGGCACTTTTGGAGAAGGAAGTATGGCCCCGAAAATAAAAGCCTGCCTCTATTTTATCGAACACGGCGGCGAAAAGAGTGTGATTACCGAAGCCAAAAAACTGGAAGACCGCTCTTATGGCTCCAAAATAACAATGAACTACGAAGACAACTAAAAACAACTAATGATGACCGTCAACCTAAAGAATAAAAATTTTCTGAAATTACTCGATTTCACACCACTGGAAATCAATTATTTACTTGAACTCTCTACTTCACTAAAAGCCCAAAAGAAAACAGGTTCAGAACAGCAACGTTTGAAAGGCAAAAATATCGCGCTCATTTTCGAGAAAACGTCGACGCGCACACGTTGCGCATTTGAGGTTGCCGCACACGACCAAGGTGCCTTGGTGACCTACCTCGGCCCTACTGGTTCCCAAATCGGGCATAAAGAATCGATGAAAGATACCGCGCGTGTACTGGGCCGCATGTACGACGGAATTGAATACCGGGGTTACGGACAGGAGATTGTTGAAGAACTCGCGAAGTACGCCGCCGTCCCTGTTTGGAATGGTTTGACGAATGAATTTCACCCAACCCAGGTTTTAGCCGATTTTATGACCATGCAGGAACATTGTCCGAAGCCACTTTCGGAAATGAAACTTTGCTATTTGGGAGATGCGCGCTATAACATGGGCAACTCGCTAATGGTTGGCTCGGCCAAACTGGGGATTGATTTTCGCATTGCAGCGCCCAAAAGCTACCAGCCCTCTCCGGATTTAGTTGAAACCTGTCGGAAAATAGCGACCGAAACAGGTGCAAAAATTACAATTACAGAAGATGTACAGAAAGCGGTCGCAGATTGCGATTTTCTTTACACCGATGTTTGGGTATCGATGGGCGAACCCGACTCGGTTTGGGAAGAACGGATAAAACAGCTACTACCCTACCAGATTAACCAACTGGTGATGAATGCAACCGGGAACCCGAATACAAAATTTTTACATTGCCTGCCCGCTTTCCACAATTGCGAAACAAAGGTGGGCAAAGAAATCTACCAAAAATTCGGTTTGGAAGGACTGGAAGTTACCGAAGAGGTTTTTGAAAGTAAAGCATCTATTGTATTCGATGAAGCCGAAAACCGAATGCACACCATTAAAGCCGTTATGGTGGCGACACTGGGGTAAATTTATCATTAAAAATGAAGGGGGATGGAACGCTTGTTTGTCCCTCCTTATTTTTTAAGAACCTTGGAACTTTTACCTAAAATAGTCGATAAGCCACAACGAAAAACCCTCATTATCTCGTAATGAAATGGTAGTTTGAAAATCAGAAACTGAAAAATGCCCTATATTTGTGCTCCGAAAAAAACTTAAACATTTCAGTATGAAAGCATTTGTATTCCCCGGTCAGGGGGCGCAATTCCCCGGTATGGGAAAAGACCTGTACGAGAACTCAGCCCTGGCCAAAGAATTATTTGATAAAGCCAACGAAATTCTTGGCTTCAATATCACCAACATCATGTTCGAAGGCACAATTGACGATTTGAAACAAACCAAAGTTACTCAGCCGGCAATCTTCCTGCATTCCGTTATTCTGGCAAAAACCCAGGAGAACTTCACCCCCGAGATGGTCGCAGGCCACTCGTTGGGCGAATTTTCGGCCTTGGTTGCCAACGGAGCCCTCACATTTGAGGATGGTTTGAAATTGGTTTCGAAACGCGCAATGGCTATGCAGAAAGCCTGCGAGCTGGAGCCCTCAACAATGGCTGCTATTGTTGGCTTGGACGACAAGGTGGTTGAAGAAGTTTGCGCTTCGGTTGACGCCGTAGTGGTACCCGCAAACTACAACTGCCCCGGACAGCTGGTTATTTCGGGTAGCATGGACGGTATTGATAAAGCGTGCGAACTGCTGACTGAAAAAGGTGCTAAACGTGCTTTAAAACTGGTTGTTGGCGGCGCTTTCCACTCGCCACTGATGGAACCTGCCCGCGAAGAACTGGCTGCTGCTATCGAAGCAACAAGTTTCAGCACACCTATTTGCCCGGTTTACCAAAACGTAAACGCGCAACCGGTAAACGATCCGTCGGTTATTAAAGAAAATTTGATTGCCCAGCTTACTGCTCCTGTACGGTGGACACAAACCGTTGAAAATATGCTGAAAGACGGCGCAACCCTGTTCACCGAAATTGGGCCGGGCAAAGTGTTGCAAGGCTTAATTAAGAAAGTTGACCGCAACGCCGAAGTTGCCGGCATTGATAGTTACACGGCATAATCAAAAACCGCATAACGCAAGAAAGGGGAATCAGTAATTGGTTCCTCTTTTTTCGTTTACAGCTCCCTCAGTTTTGCAGAAACCTGGCTTAGTTGAACCTCCTGCATGTGAAACACGGCCAAACCAAACTCCCAAAACGGATCTTCCTGCAATATTTCTATCAATTCCGTTTCCGACGGCGCATTGGCCAGAATAATCCCGCCGCTCCGGGGAATTTTTTTCGCCGTTAAAATAAATACTCCCAAGTCAACATATTTTCTTACAAACGCAATATGCGCTTCAAAAAAAGGTTCCACCTCAGCCAAAGGCACTTTATAGCAAATATCGACTACAAACATAATTGTATAAAAAATAAAATCAGATGCTCCAAAACTGGCGAAAATTGGTTTAAAATGCATCGTTGCCATCGTAAATTTGCGTGTGTCTTCTTACAAATAGTCAGGAAAGATAGTCTTTTTCGAGCTATTAACATTTACATAACACACACAAACAAAACTCAAGTACTTGTATATATGTAATTTACAATCATCAAATTGAACAAACAAACAAATTACAGAAAACACATCAATTTAATTTATCAGAATATTGATGCTCGGTTGTGGCCATTCCGTAACTTTGTCACGTACGAAATACTCTGAAATTGAGCTTCAATAGTACCACCCCAAACACTATTTGCTCAGGAACTGTGTTACCGAATGTATTTCGGGATTTATTCGTGTCAAAGCCTTGATCGACGTGTATTAATAGAGATTATTCTTTAACAGAAAACTTACTAACCTGTATGAATTTTACTATTCTTCTAAACCTTGTAGTAAGCTTTATGCTTGCTTATTTTGCAATCCCTTCGGTTGTCCGGGTTTCGAATACCAAACACCTGTTTGATGTTCCCGATCACCGGAAACTGAATAAAGTAGTTGTTCCAACCCTTGGGGGAATAGCCATCTTTATCGGGTTTACACTCAGCACCCTCATTTTTACCGAAGGGCGGGCCGATTTCAATTACCGCTATTTATTTGCAGCACTTATTATGATGTTTTTCATCGGGATTAAAGACGACATCATGGTGCTTTCGGCCAAGCGAAAACTTATCGTCCAGATTTTAGCTACTTTATTGCTTGTTCTGCCTGGCGGATACCAGCTCACCGATTTTTACGGGGTCTTTGGCATTCACCAGGTACCGCAGTGGCTGGGGGTTTCCGTTTCGTTCCTGTTCATTTTGTTTATTATGAATGCTATAAACCTGATGGATGGTATTGACGGCCTGGCGGCAGGCGTGTCCATTGTCATTGCATTCACCCTGGGGGGCTGGTTTTACTTTACCGGGCACCCCGACTACGGCACTGCTTGCTTTGCCCTGATGGGAGCACTGCTGGCCTTTCTGCGCTTCAACTTGTGGGGAGGGCACAACAAAGTGTTTATGGGCGATACCGGTTCGTTGCTCTTGGGTACCTTCTTGTCGGCAATGGCCATTAAATTTATTCTCCTCAACCAAACCGTTACCGGAGATTTCCACATCACCTACGCACCTGTATTTATTATAGGCTTGTTTATTGTTCCGATTACCGATACCACCCGGGTATTCTTTATCCGGATTAGCGAAAAGCGTTCGCCTTTTTCGCCCGATATGAACCACCTGCACCACTTGCTTATAAAATCAGGGCTAAGCCACGTCCAAGCCAGTAGTTTTTTAATTGCTTACACCGTGTTGTTTGGCCTACTGGCGCTGAGTATTCAAAAATACCTGCCCATAAGCCTTGCTTTTGTACTGTTGCCGGCGGCTAGTTTCCTCTGTGTTGGAGCTATTATACGGTATAAAAAACGCATTGATGTCCGCCGCGAAAAAGATAACGCCGAGTCGTCATCCAAAACAATCAAAATTCAGTTCGGGCCGGTTAAAACCGACACGCCAACTGCCGAAACAAAGAAAATCCACAAATAACAATACAAGGCCGGGCTTTAAAACCCGGCCTTTTTTATCCGGTTACCAGCGTAGCCCCTCCCCCCTTGGTTTCAATCACTTATTCCGCCCTGTTTTTTTTATTAAACCGAAGCCTTTCGTATTCGGTTGGCAATGTTTTTAAATAAACTTTAAATTGAAGATAAGTGCTTGCACAGCATATCGGATAAGCAGTTTTTAGCTTATTTTTGGGATCGAAATTTCAAGACAAAGTAAATCTTCGCTAAAATTTAAAACAAATGATCATTAGTGCATTACAAAAAGCCCGGGCCCTATACCAGCCTAAACTACCTAAATCATTAAAAGGCGCTGTAAAAATTGTAAACGGCGCAGCTACCGAATCAATTGCCGACCAGGCCGAAATAAAAAAATTATTCCCCTATACTTATGGTATGCCTTTGCTCAGCTTCGAAGCAGCAACCGATGCCCCTGCACATGCTCCAGTAAACGTTGGCGTTATTCTTTCGGGAGGGCAAGCACCGGGCGGTCACAATGTTATCTCGGGTATTTTCGACGGGATTAAAAAACTAAACCCGCAAAGCAAATTATACGGTTTCCTTGGCGGCCCCGGTGGGCTGGTCGACCACAAATACATGGAAATTACAGCCGATTACCTCGAAGGTTTCCGCAATACCGGCGGTTTCGACATTATTGGTTCGGGACGTACCAAGCTTGAAGAAGAAGCCCAATTTGATAAAGGCCTCGAAATTCTGAAAAAACTCGACATCAAAGCCCTTGTTATCATTGGTGGCGACGACAGCAATACCAATGCCTGCGTTTTGGCCGAATACTATGCCGCTAAAAAGGCAGGCGTACAGGTTGTAGGCTGCCCCAAAACCATTGACGGCGACCTGAAAAACGAAATGATTGAAACTTCGTTCGGTTTCGACACCGCCGTGAAGGTTTATTCGGAACTAATTGGCAATATCCAGCGCGATGCCAACTCTGCTAAAAAATACTGGCACTTTATTAAGCTCATGGGCCGCTCTGCTTCGCACATTGGCCTCGAAGCTGCCCTTCAAACACAACCGAACATCACTTTAATTTCCGAAGAGGTTGCTGCCAAAAAGCAAACCTTGGGCGAAATTGTCGATTATATGGCACAAATTATCGCTAAACGTGCCGCTAACGGCGAAAACTTCGGTGTAGCGCTTATCCCCGAAGGTTTGGTTGAATTTGTTCCCGAAATGAAGGCCTTGATTGCCGAACTGAACGACCTACTGGCCGAAGGTTCAGCATCGGAAGCCAAATTTAAATCGTTTACCGACAAAGCCGAAGGCCGTGCTTTTGTAGCCAGCATCCTTTCGGCCGGTGCCGCAAAGGTTTACCAGTCGCTCCCATCGGTTATTGCCGACCAGCTTACCCTGGACCGCGACCCGCACGGCAATGTACAGGTATCGTTAATCGAGACCGAGAAATTGTTGGGCGAAATGGTGAAAACCCGACTGGCTGAAATGAAAGCTGCCGGTACGTTTAAAGGAAAATTCGGCACCCAGTTCCACTTTTTTGGCTACGAAGGCCGTTGCGCAGCCCCTTCTAACTTCGATGCCGACTATTGTTACTCGCTGGGTTACACCGCTTCGGTTTTAATTGGCGCTGGTAAAACCGGCTACATGGCCAGCGTGCGCAATACCACCGCCCCTGCCGATGCGTGGATTGCCGGTGGCGTTCCGGTAACCATGATGATGAACATGGAAAAACGACATGGCCACATGAAACCGGTTATACAGAAAGCCTTGGTTGAATTGGGCGGCGCCCCGTTTAATTACCTGGTTGCCAACCGCGAAAAGTGGGCTGTTGAAACCTGTTACCTGTACCCGGGGCCTATCCAGTACTGGGGGCCAAGCGAAGTTTGCGACCGCACCACGGTTACGCTTCAATTGGAACAAACAAAATAGCAAGCAAAAACCCTATCGATACAAAAACCTCCCCCTCAGGGAGGTTTTTTTTTGCCCTTTGTCAACATCACATTCGCCTATATACAGTAAAAAACCATCTGGTACAAACCTCAAGCAATCTGGTAAACATGCCATGTCAATAGGTTTTAGGGTTGATACCATTGGCCGTCCTATTTTTACAACGGGCAAAACCAGTATCGGCTCCGGTAACCCCGGTAAGGTATCCGGTACACCTGTTTTATCCTCTGGTAAACCGGGTTGTTTGTCTGGTAAGCATTTTTTAAAAGAAAATGTGCTTACCGAAGAGGAAAATATGCTTACCAGAAAGGAAAATGACCTTACCAGAGAGGAAAACGTGCTTACCAGAGAGGAAAATGACCTTACCAGAGAGGAAAATGTGCTTACCAGAGTGCTAAATAGCCTTACCCGAATGATAAACGCATTTACCAGCATTAACCGGGTGCTTACCAGTTACCAGCTTATACTTACAGGCAACGATGGCGTTGGCGGTAGCCTTCAGCATAAACTTAGCAGCCAATACCAATTAAAAACCTGTTGGGGTTTGGGTTGAAGGGGTATGAGAAACGGTGCCTTTTAAGGCCTTATTTAGGGTAGCCACCACGGCGCATTTGCTCCGTAAAGGTTTCGATATCGGTTAAAACCTGTTGGCGGCTTTTCGTGGGCGCTTCGGAAGCCAGTAAGCCGTGTGTACCGTTTTGCGTGTAAGCAAAGGCTTCAACCCAATCGCCTTTTTGGGTTTTAAACCGCAGGGTTTCGCGCTCGTACAGCGGAACTTCTTCCCACCTATCGATAAATTCGAGCTCGTTCCAGCTTAGACGGAACAGTTTTCCGCAGACCTGTTGCCCCGGAGCCGGTTTTATAAACAAATAACCGTTGTGCGGGTGTACATAAAGCCCGTAGCCCGGCAAGCAAGCGGGGGTGTAACCGGGCAAGCGGCGCAACAAAGCCAGCAGGTATTCCGGCTCGGCAAGGGTACCATACGAAAATAACCAGGGATTTGCCATTTGTTTTTTCAAGCTAAATTAAAAAAGAAAAAAAGAAAAGAAGAACGTGATTTAAACACGAAAGCACGAGAACCGAATATTTAAACACGAGGGTACGAAGGCACGAAGAAAAATTTTAAAAAAAATAGTAGCTTTAAAGGGAATTGTCATAACTACCCCCGCCGAGGAAAATCCTTCCTCTCGATACTCACCTTACAGAGGGCGGGGGTTTTTCCGGGGCAAAACAAAACCGGCCCCTTTTCAGAGACCGGTTGCTGTATGCGTTAGCCGTTTTTTTTACTCCACGCCCACTTGTTTAAAGTAGGCCCGTTGTTTTTCAAAGTCCTCAACCAACGGAATATCGTTATAGTGCCATTTGTCCAGCACCGTACCCTTTTTCAGAAGGATTAAGCCCGGGTTGGAGCGGATCATGGTTTTCAGGGTAATCTCATCGCAGTTAAAAAAGTCCATCGACAGGCCTTTTTCGGCAGTTACGGCAGCGGCCTCGTCCAACACCGAAGCCGTCATTCCAACAAAGTACATGTTGTGCTCGGCCGCGTAGCTAATCAGTGCCTGAATTTGCGGCAGTGTTTTCCAATTAGCCTTATCCAGTTGGGTCGAAACCAGGACAAAGGTGTACGTATCGTCGTACAGGAAGAAATCTTTTACATCTTCGCCGTCCGGAGTTTCCATACTAAAGTTATGAATGGGCGGTTCGTAGCCCTTGGTAACCAATTTCGATTCCATCGACACAAATTTCCAATTCAAAGTATCCTGCCAGGGGTAATTATCTTCGGTAAATTCTTGCTGCTCGCCGTTTTTCAGGTTTTCGTACACCATGCGGTTCTGGTAAACATCCTGCTGAGCTCCCTCGGGTATTTGCATCCCTTCCTGAATGTTTGCCCCTATTTTATACGGGCGAAAATCGATAATCGGCAGGTGCTTATACGAATAATCAACCAGGTAGGCATACACCAGCAAGGTGGTACCGGCCAAAATAGCGGGGATAAGCCCCAACCGGGAGGGCCCGAATTGCTTGCGGAACACCACAACCACCACAGCAAAGGCTAAAAAAAGGATGTTTTTGTAGAAGGTTTGCCAGTTTGTGAGTACCAGCGCGTCGCCAAAGCAGCCGCAATCGGTAACGGGGTTTTTCAGAGCAATGTAAAAGGTTAGCCCCGTGAAAAAACTCATAAACAACAGTGCCAGGATGGAGGTTACGCGCATAAATACGTTAAACAGCAGCCCCAGGCCAATAGCAAACTCCAGGGCAGCAAGCAAAATACCCAGCGGGAAGGCCAGCGGCACCAGCGCATCAACGCCCCAGGCATGAAAATAGTCGGTAAACTTGTAGGAAGATCCCAGCGGGTCGATCCCTTTTACAAAACCGGAGAATATAAACACCAAACCCAGCAGGGCCCGGCAAATGTGCCAAATAAATTTCATAGACAGTTTCAATTTTTAGCGTTTAAAACAAGCGGAAACGGCATTAGTTTGCAAACTCAATCTTAATGAGGGCAAACACCGCGTAATTAATCATGTCCAGGTAGTT
>JBKEAN010000049.1:0-5069 GCA_047972415.1 Mangrovibacterium sp. | reverse complement strand
TATGTATTCCTGGTTGTTAGCCAGCAAACTAGCCACCACGTTTACTGTGCGGCTGGCGTATTTGACATACACCACCGGTTTTGTGTATTGCGGGGCAATTTTTACGGCTGTATGTATTTTCGAGGTGGTGGCACCACCAATCAGCAGCGGCAGGTGAAAGCCCTGTCGCTCCATTTCGGCAGCTACGCTCACCATAATTTCGAGCGAAGGCGTAATCAGGCCGCTGAGACCAATCATATCCACCTTTTCCCGGATGGCCGTTTCGAGAATCTTTTCGGTAGGCACCATCACCCCCAAATCAATCACTTCGTAGTTGTTGCAAGCCAGCACCACGCCCACAATGTTTTTGCCAATGTCGTGTACATCGCCTTTCACGGTTGCCATCAAGATTTTCTTCTGGCTGCTTTGTTGGTCTTTGAATTTGGCTTTGTCGGCCTCAATGTACGGCAGCAGGTGTGCCACCGCTTTTTTCATCACGCGAGCCGATTTAATGACCTGTGGCAGGAACATTTTTCCCGACCCGAACAGATCGCCCACCACATTCATGCCGTCCATCAGCGGCCCTTCAATAATATTGAGCGTGGGGCTGTATTGCGGAATGGCTTCTTCCAAATCCTGTTCCACGTAATCCGGAATACCTTTCACCAGCGCATGTTCCAGGCGCTTCACCAGCGGCAATTCCCGCCATTCGTCTTTTTTAACCACTTTTCCTTCGTCGGCTTTCAGGGTTTGGGCGAAATCGAGCAGGCGTTCGGTG
This sequence comes from Mangrovibacterium sp., assembly GCA_047972415.1. Taxonomy (GTDB): domain Bacteria; phylum Bacteroidota; class Bacteroidia; order Bacteroidales; family Prolixibacteraceae; genus Mangrovibacterium. Next base: position 4,312 of record JBKEAN010000049.1, on the reverse strand, counting down.
GCATCGGGACGGCGGTTCATTACCAAATCTTCGACATAAGCGAGCAAATCTTTCGGTATTTCGTCGTAAATCTGCAACATGCCCGGATTCACAATGCCCATGTCCAGGCCAGCTTTAATGGCGTGGAACAAAAAAACCGAGTGGATGGCCTCGCGCACCAGGTTGTTGCCGCGAAACGAGAAGGACACGTTACTGACCCCGCCGCTGGTTTTGGCATGAGGCAGGTTTTGCTTGATCCAACGCACGGCCTCGATAAAATCGACGGCGTAGTTGTTATGCTCTTCCATCCCGGTTCCGATGGTCAGAATATTCGGGTCGAAAATGATGTCTTCGGCCGGGAAATGTATCTTTTCGGTAAGCAACTTATAGGCGCGTGTACAAATCTCCACGCGGCGCTCAAAGTTATCGGCCTGCCCGGTTTCGTCAAAAGCCATCACCACCACCGCGGCACCGTAACGTTTCACCTTAAGCGCCTGTTCGAGGAACTGCTCCTCGCCTTCTTTCAAACTAATGGAGTTTACAATGGCTTTACCCTGCAAACATTTCAAGCCAGCTTCAATTACCGTCCATTTCGAGCTGTCAACCATTACCGGAAGTTTGGCAATATCGGGTTCGGCCATCAACAAGTTCAGGAAAGTGACCATTTCCTTTTCGGCATCGAGCATGGCATCATCCAGGTTCACGTCGATTACCTGTGCACCGTTTTCCACTTGTTCGCGGGCAACGGCCAGCGCTTCTTCATATTTCTGTTCGCGAATGAGGCGGGCAAACTTAATGGAGCCCGACACGTTGCAACGTTCGCCAATGTTTACAAAGTTGGTTTCGGGCGTGATGGTTACCGGTTCCAGGCCGCTAAGTCGGGTCAACTCGTCGTTCTTTTGCTTTAGGTGGGGCTGTGCTGCCGCGGCCACCCCTGCAAAATGGCGAATGTGGTCGGGTGTGGTGCCACAACAACCGCCAATGATGTTTACAAAGTGGTGGTCGAGAAAATCTTTCACCTGTGTGGCCATTTCGGCAGGCGTTTCGTCGTACTCGCCAAACTGGTTGGGCAAGCCCGCATTGGGGTACGCGCTTACATAGAAGGGCGCTTTACCGGCCAGCTCTTCGAGGTAAGGGCGCATGTCCTTTGCCCCGAGCGAACAGTTTAAACCAATGCTCAACAGGTCGATGTGGCGAACTGAATTGAGGAAAGCCTCCACGGTTTGCCCCGACAAGGTGCGCCCGCTGGCATCGGTTATGGTTCCCGACACCATGACCGGAAGCCGGATGCCGCGTTCTTCCAATTCCTCTTCGATGGCAAACAGCGCCGCTTTGGCGTTCAGCGTATCAAAGATGGTTTCAACCAGTAACAGGTCCACCCCACCGTCGAGCAAGCCCTTCACCTGCTCGCGGTACGAGGTCTTCACCAGCTCGAAGGTGCTAGCGCGGTAACCGCGGTCGTTCACATCGGGCGACAGCGACACGGTTGTGTAGGTGGGGCCAATAGCACCGGCTACCCCGCGCGGCTAATCGGGTGAAAGGCCCGAATATTGCGCGCCCACTACGCCAGCAAGGCGTGCCGATTGTAGGTTGATGCGGTACACCCAGGCTTCGGTATGGTAATCGGCCTGCGAAATGCTGGTAGCATTGAAGGTATTGGTTTCAATGATGTCGGACCCGGCATCGAGAAACTGGGCATGGATAGCCCGGATAATGTCGGGCCGGGTAATGGACAGCAAGTCGTTGTTACCGAACAAATCGTTTGTCAGTTCGCCGAAAGCCGGGATGCGAAAGTCGGCCTCGGCCAACTTATACTTCTGAATCATGGTGCCCATAGCGCCATCGAGCACCAAAACGCGTTGTTTCAGCGCTTCGCGTATGTCGTTTTTTTGTGTCATCGTTTTGTTTCGTGTGTGAGTGGAAGAGCCCCTACTTTCGTCATTGCGAGGAGGAACGACGAAGCAATCTTTACCAACTGCATAAATTGCTTCGCTAAGCTCGCAATGAAGGATGAGTAACTTCTTTTTATTTTGTTCGTTATTATTTTCTATTCAATTTGGTTAGTCAGGTCGTTCCAATTCGGGTTCATGGCATTAATCAAATCAAGCTTCTTTTGCCGTGAACCTCCTTTGAGTTGTTTCTCCCGGTCAATCGCCTCTTCTATTGAATGGAAGACTTCATACCAAACTAACTTATCCACATTGTATTTACGGGTGAAACTCGTTTCATATACTTTATTCTTATGCTTGTACATGCGGCCAATCAAGTCGGAACTTACACCCACATATAAAACCGTGTGGTTTTTATTGGTTAAAATGTATGTTGTACCGCCCCGTACCATATCCGCTTGTCTAAAATTGATTGGATTAGAACCTCACTAAGAGTTTTTATTTTAGCTGAAGTTATCATCCTTCAACAGATTGCTACGTCGTTCCTCCTCGCAATGACACTAAAAAGCAACATTTTCCAAAATACAGATTGCTTCGCTGCGCTCGCAATGACGTCAGCTAAGTTAACATCGTCAACTCGAAGTCGCCGCGAAGGCCAATCTGGTCGTCGAGGATTAAAATGGCGCCTTCGATTTCGGGAATTACTTCGGTACGCTTCAGCACTTTGTCCACATCGGCCGGGCTTTTAATCAGGTTGCCCAAACCAACGGCAAACGCGCCAGCCACGGCCCCCTGTTTTGCTACAACAAGCACGGCGTCGGCTTTACCGTGGCTTATTGGTTTTCCCTTGGAGCCGCTACCGCTTGCCACGGCAAGGGGTGTTTGTTCCGGAAGGATTTCAATGCCCATCAGTCCCGAAATATCGGCTTCGCCGGCCAGCAACGGGAGTGTGATGGCTTCGTTCAACTTTAAAAACAAATCGCCGCCGCATTCGGTAATCAGTTCCATGCCTTCGACCTGAAACTTGTTGAGCAATTCCAGGGCAACCAGCTCGCACAGGGCTGCTGCCCGCGCGGCCATGGGGCCTACTGCCGCCAAATCACCCGCCTTTGCCATTGTTTGAACCAAAGCCGGGGCCGATACGGGAACCGCGTGCGGTTTCAAACTTTTACGGAAAAAAACATCTTCGGCCAGGTAGGTGTCCAATCCGGCCAATTGCTCGTTGAGCTTGTCTTTTGCAATCATTTCCATCTCGGGTTGAAAAACTTCAACCCCTACTGCCACCCACAGGTTGATGTCGCCGCTTTGGATTTCGAACGAACGGAACCGCCCGGCGGGCACCCAATTTCGATATGTTTTTGCTTCGAATAACATGGTTTGCTTCAAATTACATTTCAACTTATCTGGTTCATCTCTTTGGTTGAACGCTTGTCGCCTGATTTGGTTTTAAAGTATTGGCTTTTTTTAGGTTTGGCCGCAAATGTAATGTCAAAAGCCTGAAAATTCAAGCAGGTAGGAAGCTTTCGGGAAACATTTCGGCAGTAGTGCAACCGTTTCGTTATTTAGAACAAAAACAAATTACAAAAATATTTCGACAAAAAAAGCAATAAACACGCTGTTTCTAGCCAGGTTAAACCGTTGCTCTACCCCGGATGGTACACCCAAACGATTGACTTTAACGTAAAAAGGGTATAACTTGTATAGCATTATTAATCAATAAAATAAAACAACATGCCAACACTAGAAAGTGGGCTCGACAAAAACCTTGCCCTGTACCAACAAGTACTTACCCTACTGAAAGAACCGGATTGGGACTACCAAGCCCCGGTAAGCAACCTGACCATTGATAAACTGGAAACCTATGTGGCCCCCATGAGTGCCGCCCTCGGCACAGCCAAAGACCGCCTGGCCGATTACCAGTTGGCCGTAGCGCCACGCCATGCCGCTTACGAGGATATGAAAGCGCGCCTAACCCGCATTAACGACCTGTTGCCCCTGCTGGGGATTGACGAGCGCACCCTGGCCAACGCCAAACTGTACTACGACAAGGTAAAAGGGTACAGCGCCAACTCGGAACAGGGTTTCGAGAACCTGAAAAAGAACTTCGAGAGCTACCTGGCGCTGCTAAAGAAACTACCGGCTTACCAACCTACCGACGCCCCGCTAACAGTAGCCGCCCTGCAACAACTGAATGCCAGCATGGACAGCCTGAACCAAGCCGTGGCCCAAACCGAAGCCGACCTGACTACCGCCCGCAACCAACGAAACGAGTTAATGTTTAACGACAACACCGGAATAGTACCCCTGTGCAAAAAAATTAAACAGGTATACCGCTCCAAAGAAGGGTTGCGGGGAATACACTACAAACAACTGGTTGCCCTGCTGAAACCCCTGCGCTAAAACAGGCAACTGTGCCAGCCAATACCGCCCCTGCCCTTCGCCCC
>JBKEAN010000003.1:0-20893 GCA_047972415.1 Mangrovibacterium sp. | reverse complement strand
TGAACATTGTTCACCAATCGGCCAGGCATTTGCTGACCTTAGTAAACGATACGCTCGACTTTTCGAAAATTGAATCGCAAAAAATGAGCTTCCAGCAAACCGGTTTTTTCCCGGCTAAACTCTTCGCCGAAGTAATGGCGATGCAAAAAGTGGCGGCCGAGGCTAAAGGACTGACACTGAAAATGAACAGCACCATTCCTCCCAATCGGATTTATTGCGGCGACCCCTTACGATTGAAACAAATTGCTATCAACCTGCTGTCTAATGCTGTTAAATTTACCCCAAACGGAACCGTAAGCCTGGAACTGCGCGAAGAGCAACTGCCTGGCGAAAGCTATCGTTTGAACCTGGATGTGGTTGACAGCGGGAGCGGAATCCCGGCCAATCAACTACCACATATTTTCGAAGAGTTCATCCAGCTCGATAACCAGCAGCCTGAAAAACACCGCGGCTCCGGACTGGGGCTCACCATTGTAAAAAAGCTGATTGAGCTGCAAGGGGGCCAAATATCGGTAAAAAGCATGGTGGGCAAAGGCAGCCGATTCTCGGTTTCCATTCCGTACACCGAAGGAGATGCACCTTATGAGCCTGATTTGGAGCCCATTGTTGCACCACAATGGTTCCGGAAACTAAATCTGCTGGTAGTGGACGACGAAGACTTCAACCTGCACCTGCTAAAAAATATTCTCACCAAGTGGAACATTGGCTACCGGTTGGCAAGCAACGGGCAGGAGGCCGTAGAAGCCTGCCGTACCCACCGGTTCGACCTGATTTTGATGGACATGCACATGCCGGTACTGAACGGACTGGAAGCCAGTAAACAAATCAGCCGCGAAAACGGGGAGGCAAAAATTGTGATGCTAACCGCCGCTAACCGCCCCGACGATGAGAAACAATTTACCCAGGCTGGTATTCACATTTTTCTGCAAAAGCCATTTCCAGAGCAAGCTCTTTTCCAGCTTTTACTTCAGCTTGAACCCAAAGCCAATACAGAAACCGTGTCGCCTGTCACCACGGCTACTTTCGACTTCAACGAACTGCGAAACAGTTTGGGGGGCGACGAAAAATTTCTGAACGAGATGATACAACTGTTTTTGAAATCCGCTTCGAATGGAATTGCTTCGATGCGCGAAAGCCGCCAAAACCGCCATTACGATCAGCTTTCGGGAGCCGCGCACAAACTGGCTGCCCCCACCCGGCATATGCAGGCCGACCACTTGTACCAAATTCTGAAAAAAATAGAAAACAAAGCGGCCGACAAAGTTGGCTGGGAAGAACTGGACACCCTTGTTGACCAGGCAGCGCTTGAAATTGAACAATTTTGCAAGCTACTGCAACACAGCCAAAACCAACCGAACAATCCGCTCGGTTAAGTCAACCGGATACGTTAAAAACATTGAAATCGATTCTCAAATTGAGAATCTTGCGTTTGAAGCTAAACATTTCTGTCTATCTTGCAGCCCGAAGAAAAAGACAAGATGGCAGATAAAGTATTCAAAATATTTGTGGTTGAAGATGATGACTGGTACCGGCGTCTTCTGGTACACAACCTCTCACTGAATCCCGATTACGACATCCACGCCTTTGGCAGCGGTAAAGAATGCCTGGACCGAATTGGTGAAACCCCCGACGTGGTTACCCTCGACTACCGCTTACCCGATATGAAAGGCATAGAGGTACTCAAGCAAATCAAAGAAATTAATGAGGACATCCAGGTCATCCTGATTTCGGAGCAGGACGACATCGGCGTGGTGGTGGAGCTGCTGAAAGAGGGCGCCTATGATTACATTGTCAAATCACGCGACATTAAAGAGCGCCTGCTGAACACCGTGAACAACATCCGGGGGCGCAGTAAACTGAAAAACGAAATCTCGAGTTTGCGCCAGGAAGTAGGGCGCAAGTACAGCTACCAGAATACCATCGTCGGGAATAGCGCTGCCACCAAGCATATTTTTGAGCTGATTGACAAAGCCACCCGAACCAACATTACGGTAACCGTAACAGGCGAAACCGGAACTGGTAAAGAACTGGTTGCCAAAGCCATTCACTACAACTCGACCCGCGCTCGGAAACCATTTGTGGCGATAAACGTTGCTGCCATACCCAAGGATTTGATTGAAAGTGAACTGTTCGGGCACGAGAAAGGCGCATTTACCGGAGCCAATTTCCGCCGTATTGGTAAGTTTGAAGAAGCCAACGGGGGAACGCTGTTCCTGGACGAAATGGCAGAGATGGATATTTCAATTCAAGCCAAACTATTACGTGCCCTGCAGGAAAAAGAAATTATACGGGTGGGAAGCAACGCCACCGTAAAGACCGACTGCCGAATCATTATTGCCACCAATAAAAACCTACTCGAAGAAGTGAGGCTGGGAAACTTCAGGCAGGATTTGTACTACCGCTTGTACGGGCTTCCGATTGAGTTGCCACCGCTTCGCGAACGTGGAAACGACGTGGTGATATTGGCCAAACATTTCATCCAACAGTTTTGTGCCGAGAACGACATGCCTGCAAAAAGCCTTACGGCCGAAGCGTCGTCGAAACTGCTCGCCTACCGGTTTCCGGGCAATATACGCGAGTTGAAATCGGTGATGGAACTGGCCGTTACCTTGTGCGACCTGAACGAAATTGGTGCGGAACACATTACGCTGAGTAGCGGCCAGGACCTGGGAACCGGGCTCACCGACCAGGAAATGAGCTTGCGTGAATACGACATCCACATTGTAAAATCGTACCTAAAAAAGTACGACAACAACACCAAACTGGTTGCCGAAAAGCTCGATATTGGCGTGGCTACCATTTACCGCATGTTAAAAGAAGACAAACAGGGCGCCTGATATTTTTCGGGTTTCCTCTTCCATTCTCTGTGGTCAGGGCTTCCAAAGTGTCTGGTCAAGTCTTCCATGATATTTGGTTAAGGCTTACGCGCTTCGTAGAAAGCTTTTCCACGTGGTATGTTTAGCGCTTCCGCCCCAAAAGCGTTCAAAAGTCATCCTTCTTACCCCGAGTTTTCTTATCAAATTGAATGATACAGGTCGAAAGCTTTATCAATTTGAAACTAGCGACTGAAGCCCACGAACCATAACACATTCATTTTCAATATTCATATTTTCACACACAGGCTTGGCATAACTATTGGCTTCTGGTATGCAATAAAAATTGGAACGGGTTCAAACCTGTTGGTTTCAACCCAAAACAAAGTACACACACACAGGATTTACACATGGAGAATAAACAAAAACAAACACTAATTGTAGCCGTAGCGGTTCTTGTTGTCGCCCTTATTGGCGGAGCATCTGTTTACATGCGAAAAGAAGCTCAAATTAAAGCGCTGGCTTCGGAAAAAACGATGCTGGCCAACCAGTTGCAAACACGCGACTCGCTGATGGTAGAACTGGAAGACACGTTTACCGAAATTGAAAATAGCCTGACTTTTGTGAGAGAAAAGCGAAACGCATTGACAATTGACAACACCGAAGGCGTAAAAGACCAGAAAAAAGAACTGGCTGCCAATGTAAAACTGATGGATGAAATGTTGTTTGAAAGCGCTAAAAAAATTGAAGAGCTGGAAGCGAAACTAAAAAAATCGGGGGTTAATTCGCGTGCTTTCGAAAAACGGATTGCCGCACTGAACAAAAACATTGAAGACCAGAACTCCCAAATTGCCGAACTGAAACAGATGATTGAGCAGAAGGACTTCCAATTGGCCGAGTTTCAAACGAAAGTGGACGAAATGAATGCTACCATGACGGTGCAAAACGACTCGCTGGCGCGCGAATCGCAACGCCTGGTGAGCCGTACCAACCAAATAAATGTGGGGCACGTGGCCTACGGAACCTTTAAAGAGCTAAAAGAAAAGGGCGTATTGGTTCGCGAAGGAGGACTGCTTGGCATCGGATCGAGCAAACAGGTGAACCAAAACTTCGACCCAGAATACTTTACCCAGGTTGACATTCGCGATACGAAAATTGTACCGCTGCACTCGAAAAAAGCCCAGGTAGTTACCGAACATCCCAGCGATTCGTACCAATTGATTGAAGAGAACGGCGAAATTGCCTACCTGCAAATCGACAAACCCGATGAGTTCTGGAAAATATCGAAGTACGCGGTCATTGAAGTGAAATAAGACGTTAGATATTAGACAATAAGAATGTTCGACTATAGAAAGACAAAATAGATTAAAAGATATCCCTTACCTCGAATAATTGCGTTAAAAAAGAAGCCGTTCCTGAGTTTTCAGGACGGCTTCTGTCTTTTTTCTGAGTTTAAACAGTAATCACGACTCGAACAACTGGTTCAGGTTGGCCACATAATCTTCAACCCAACCCTCGGCAATATTATCGTAAGCCTCGTCGGGGATATTGATTTGTTTTACCTCCATACTTGTTCCGCCTTTGTGCGGGTGAAGTTTAATGGTCACCAGCGAATCTTCGTCTTCACCAAAATACCATTCCTGAACAATCAGCCGATCCTTTTCAAAGGCAACATTACGGCCGCAAATAGCGCCATCCCACATCGAAAACTCGGTTCCGGGCGTTGGCTCCATTTGGGCTGCCTCGCCCGTCCATATTTCAATCATCAACTGGTTGGTTAAGGCATTGTACACGTCGGCCGGTGTAGCCGTCAGCTCAAAATATTTTTTAAACTCTTTCATAATTCCTGCTAATTTATGCGTTCGCGTTTATAAACCGTTTTGTTCAGTTTATAAGTGAACCCAATGGTTACAAACTCTTTAAACTGCCATTTGGGTTCGTAAATTGTGTTCCCGTCAGCGTCAGTTTTGCTCGTCGGAAAGGTAACATTGTCGTCGTACAGCAAGTGCAACAGCAATTGCATATTGATGTAATTCCCGAACCTCATGGTAATGGTATTCTCCCAGTCCACATCGAAACTATTAAACGGGTCTTTGTAATTCTGAAACATCTTGTATTTCGACTGCAACGAGATATCGCCAGTCAGGTTTTTCTTCAAGGTCAAATCCACGTTCAAACCAGGCTCCCAAAAGCTTTTCCGCCCTTCCCTCACTCCGTATTTCGTCTGATCGACCCGGGCAGTATCGCGCACATAAACCGATTTGAGCGTTAATGGCGACAAAAACACCGACAGTTCCTTATTCGGTTTGTAATCCATACCCAATTTAAAGAGTGTTTTTGCCGGCGACATGAACCCGGAAATCAAGGTTTCGCGGTTCGGGTAATTGTACCCGTTAAAAAACTGGGTTTGAAAGTCCATTTCCAACGAATAATACCACTTTCGATAGGCCTGAACACCGTACCGGGTGATAAATTCAAATTTATCGTCGTTCTTCTGAATATCGTCATCAGCCGGTTTCAGCCAGCCGTTTCGTATTTCAATCGAGTTTTCCCAAGTGGTTTTTGGCGACGAATAATTTGCATAACCCTTTATAACAGTTAATGTTGACAACGAACTTTTTCCCCCTTTTTTCCAGTTGCTCAGGTAGGTTTGGGTGAAACCAAACGTTGCATCGGCACCTAAACTCCAGGGACTTATAATTTTAAACCGTTTATCCACTTTATTCAATCCCGAAGGTCGTTGGAAATCTTCAAACTGAATGTCCTTTTTCTGCCGTTGGGCAAACCTGTTGAAGGTTACACCGTCATCAATCAGCATCCGAACCGAGTTCCGTCCCACCGATAACATGCGGATTCCCAGCGAGTCGTTTTGTTCGTTTTTTACAAACATCCGGATTTGGTAGGGTTGGCTGTTGCTCAGGTAAATGGGGACCGATTTACGATCGGAGTTCTCGAACAAGAAAGGCAACTGTTCGGCATTCACATAATTGGACAGAATTTCGAGACTGCGGGCAACCGAGTCGTTTACCTGCGCCATTACCTGTTCGTTGTACTGAAGCAAAACCCTGTAATTGTGGTTGCGGATCGAATCGGCATACTGACGTTGTGCCCGCAGCGAGTATTGACGTACATATTCGCTACGATAAGCTTCGGTTACCGAATCGACGTATTGTTTCACCACCGCGGCATTGTATTTCTGACGGGCATCTTCGAGCAAAGCGCGCTTGGTGCTGTCAAGCCGTTGCAGCCGCTTGAAATCGTCGGGGCTGGTGAGCAGCGAATCGGGCAAAGCGCCAAAGTTGTTTAAGCTGTCTGGAATAACTGCATAGCTGGTTCCCAGCAACTTCGAAGCTTCGTTCTCGCCAAGTGTTTTGGCTTTTTTGTCAATATTTTGCAGCATTTGTTCGGGCACTGCAATTTGTTCCTTATTCACACTATTGCGCACCGAACGGTCGATACGCCGGCGCTGTTCGGCCACTTCGGCCTGCGGAATGTAACCCGGAACCTTCAAACTATCGGTTACGTTTTCCGGGGTTCTGAAAAAATAGCGTTGCTGCGATTGCCCGTAGGATGTTAAATTCTGAAGCAAACTGTCAATCTGCTCATCTTCAATGTAATTAACCAACGAGCGAACCCGCTTTTCCAACTCGCCGCTTTGCGGGTACCAATGTCCCTGGCGGTTCAAAAAATACTTCAGATAATTGATGCTGTTTTTTACGGAATCCTGTTCGGCCACTTCTTTCCTTCGCTCTTCGGGCGATAGGGCAGAAAGCTGATGAATGGTAATAAATGTAAAAAATACTAACAGAATTGTTCTGAATTTCATGATCGGTAACAATTATTAATGCCTTCGCGGCGGTTTCGTTTACAAATGAAGATTTAATTGTCGCTCCGGCTACCAGCACGAGTACGGGTGTTGAGCCAGTTGCGAGTTATGGTAACGCATGTCCTGGCTAACTTCTGTCGCCACCCAGCCGGGCAGTTCAACCACTTCGTCCGGATCGGAAAGTTCGACCTCAGCAAGAATCAAGCCAGCATTGGCCCCTTCAAACACATCAACTTCCCACTTTTTGCCGGCTACAAACAGAATATGCCGTACTTTACAAACTGGTTCAACGAGGGTAAGTTTCATCATATCAAGTGCATCGGCCATCGGTACCGGATATTCAAACTCGGGCCGGCTGATGCCCGAAAGCTTTCCTTTTACGGTAATAAAAGCCTGTTCACCTGCTATCCGAACCCGAACGGTGCGTTCCGGTTGGGCACACAAATAACCTTGCTCCATTCGGATTTGCGGCTCGCCCTGCGGCAAAAAGCCTGCTTTTACCAAAAATTTACGTTCAATTTCGAAAGCCATCCTCTTCAATTTTATTCTAATACAGCACAAAAATAGTCGTCAAAACCAATGTTTATACGATTTGCACCCGATAATTTACCAATAAAAAACCTATCTGTCAACTTTTTGATTGTTCGCAAAATGAATTCTGCAATAAGCATTCTGCACATCACTTGTGCCTTTCCGACCGGATTAACCGGAACGAAAAGGTATCGGTTATTTTAGTTCCACCCAACTATTTCGGCAGTTTTATGCCCATAAACGAATAGCCACGAAAAGAATATGCGAAAAAACAAGCGGTTGAAAGCAAAATCAATTCGAATTTTATTTAAAAAAGTGCTTCTAATGTTATCAATGTGTTAACTTAGTGTCATCTAAATCCTAAAACGTTGAAAGAGCGATTTACATATTTTTCGCCAATTGGCCCAATTTGCATTGAAACAGGCAATGATTGTATTGCTTCGGTATTTTTTTGTGAACACGAAATCGTTTCGGAACACTTCGACCCCGAACTACAAAACCGTATTACAGAACAGTTTGACGATTATTTTGCCGGTTACCGCTTCGATTTTGATTTACCACTGGGGCCACAGGGTACTAAGTTTCAGCAAAAAGTTTGGCAGGAACTGGCAAATATCCCTTACGGACAATTGATGAGTTACGGCGAACTGGCACTGAAGCTGGGCGACAAAAACCTGGTACGGGCTGTTGGCGGGGCAAATTCGAAAAATCCAATCGCCATAATTGTGCCTTGTCACCGGGTAATCGGGGCCAATAACAAGTTGGTTGGTTATGCAGGCGGTTTGTGGCGAAAAAAATGGCTGCTCCAGCACGAGCTTTCCAACCGCCCCGAAGAAGGTCGGTTGTGGTAAGCAAACTTAGTTGTGCAAATCACTACGCTTTTTAAAGTGTTCCGAGTCTCCCCACTTGCCATAGCCAATTTCGCTTCCGGCCAGTTCAATACGGGCTTCCAAACAGCTGCGGCACTGGTCGGCATCTTCATCCAAACAGGGCTTGTCCTCGTATAGCTGATAATCTTTCCGAAACGCAGTCGGTGTCAGGTTGGGCATAATAATGTTGGCACCAATTTTCAGTGCTTTTTCGCGGCCAGCCGGATCGATGGCCTGCAAAGCCGTGGCTGCGGCAATGTTGATGTCGGGCATCAAGAGCCTCAACGCGGCAACCATACGCAAGGCTAAATCAAAGCGTTCCAGCTTGCTTTTTATCAACTCCCGGTATTCGTATAAGGGCGTGTCTTCGTGCTCGAGGTACGGCCCCATACCTACCATATCTACATCTAATCGTTTCAGAAATAGCAAGTCATCGGCCAGATGCTCCGCCGTTTGAAATGGTAAGCCAATCATCACCCCCGTTCCTACCTGGTAACCGCATTCCTTCAGTAGCCGCAGGCAATTCAGTCTTGTATTAAAGGAGTGATGCGCGTTTTGCGGATGTATTTTCCGGTACAATTCCGGGGTCGAGCTTTCAATGCGCAAGAGGTAGCGGTGCGCACCGGCCGCAAACCAGCGCTCGTAGGTTTCGCGGCTTTGCTCGCCGCACGAGAGCGTTATTCCCAGCTCGCCATTCGACAGGTTTTTGATTTGCCAGACCAAACCTTCGACCCGGCTAATGAATCTTGAAGACGATTGCTCGCCCGACTGCAACACCACCGAGCCGAATTTATTCTCCCAAGCGTAACGGCAAGCGGCCAAAACCGACTCGTCATCGGCCTCGTAGCGGACAATCTTTGCGTTACTTTGCCGGATGCCGCAGTACAGGCAATCTTTTGAGCATACATTGGAGAACTCGACCAAGCCCCGGAAATACACTTTATTCCCGACGTTGGCTTCTTTGCGCCGTGCTGCTTCGGTAAATAACGCCGTACGGTTAGTCCCCTCGGCCTCGATCAAGCAGACCAAATCATCGCGGCTAAAATCGCTTTGCTGCAGTATTTCGTCAAACTTCTTCACGCCGCGAAGATAATGATTTGAAACAACGCTTCGCTTTATAAACCAGTTTCAAACTTGTTTGTTTCTGAAAAGAAAAACAAATGAACGAACTAAAGACAAAACCCAGCCAACAATCGGTTACCGAATTTGTAAACCGGATTGAACCCGAACAAAAACGTGTTGACAGTATTCAATTACTTGGCCTGATTCAAAGCCTGACGGGCGAAAATCCCGTGCTTTGGGGCGACAGCATTGTCGGATTTGGTTCATATCATTATAAATCAGTCAGTGGTCGCGAAGGTGATTGGTTCCGCATTGGCTTCTCGCCCCGCAAACAAAATTTTAGTTTGTACCTCAGCCTCTGCGATATTCAAACAGAAATGGCCGATGAGCTGAAACAGCTAGGAAAACACAAAACAGGAAAAAGTTGCATCTACTTCAATAAACTGGCCGATATCAATCTTTCTGTTTTGAAAGAGATGATTGTAAAAGCTGCGATAGGGCGAAAATAGAAGCCAAAAGACATATTTATTTGATTATTAGAGTTTAAGTTTCTGGTATTATTTCAATTTGAAGACCTAAAAATCTCGTTTATTCAGCAAAAGACGTTTACATTTGCAACGCAAACTGCGGAAAACCCGAAAGGACTGACTTTAGGGAAAACGATGACTTGAACGAATGATAATTGGTGATTGATTGGTTGATTGATGAGTGGAACACAAAACGCATATATAAATGATACGGCAATTTGCGAATTGCTTGAAAAACACCAACAGCCCGAAACTGCGCTGGTAACCGGAGTGCTAACCAAAGCAAGCGAAATGAAGGGCCTTTCGCTTGAAGATGTTTCTATTCTTTTGAATATCAAAGCGCCCGAACAAATTCAGCAATTATTTGAAACAGCAAACCATATAAAAGACACCATCTATGGCAAGCGACTGGTGTTGTTTGCACCGCTGTACATCACCAATCTTTGTGCGAACGAATGTACCTACTGTGCATTTCGGGCCAAAAACAAAGAAATTGTCCGTCGGGCACTCACTCAGGCGGAAATAATTCGCGAAACCGAAGCCCTGATAAAGCAAGGGCACAAACGAGTGCTGCTGGTGGCGGGGGAAAGCTATCCGAAGCAAGGTTTTCAGTATGTGCTCGACTCCGTTCGTTCAGTTTACAAAGCCCGTTTCAACGATGACGAAATACGCCGCGTGAATGTGAACGTTGCCCCCTTGACCGTTGATGAGTTCAAATTGTTGAAGGCTGAAAAAATCGGGACATATCAGATTTTTCAGGAAACTTACCACCGCGATACCTATAAAAAGGTACACGTTGACGGTAAAAAGATGGATTACGACTTCCGGGTCAGTGCTATTCACCGCGCCATGGAAGCCGGAATTGACGATGTGGGAATTGGCGTTTTGTTTGGCTTATACAACTACCGTTACGAAGTACTTGCTATGATGCAACACATTAACGAGTTGGAACAGGCCTTCGGCGTTGGCCCGCACACCATCAGCGTTCCGCGCATGGAGCCAGCCACCGGTTCCGATATGTCCATAGCTCCACCCCATCCCCTTAGCGACGAGCAGTTTAAGCAAACGGTCGCCATTTTGCGCTGCGCTGTTCCTTATACGGGCATCATCATGTCAACCCGCGAAAATGCCCAAATGCGCCGCGATACCTTTGCCCTGGGCATATCGCAAATATCGGCTGGCAGCCGTACCAATCCCGGCGGATACGAGGAAGAAGACGACATTTCCGGTCAATTCAGCCTTGGCGATCACCGCCACATGGACGAAGTCATCCGCGATGTTGCGTCAATGGGCTATGTCCCTTCATTCTGTACCGGTTGTTACCGTTTGGGGCGCACCGGGCAAGATTTTATGGACATTGCCAAGCCCGGAGCCATTAAAGCACACTGCGGCCCAAATGCCCTGTCGAGCTTTATGGAATACCTGAACAATTACGCTTCGCCCGAAACCTATAAAATAGGTACAGAACTGATTGAAAAGACAATAACGGAAATGGACGGCCTACCGAAAAGCCGTGCCGAAAAACTAGTTGCACGCGTAAAGGGCGGACAGTCGGATGTGTACTGTTAGCAGGGGCAAGAAGCTGCAAGAAGGAAAATCCAAAAAAGATATGAGATATTAACGAGAGATATGAGACGTAAGACAACTGTAAACTCGAAACTTTAAGCCTGAAACTTCAGACTTGAGTAGTG
Source organism: Mangrovibacterium sp. (assembly GCA_047972415.1). Lineage (GTDB taxonomy): Bacteria > Bacteroidota > Bacteroidia > Bacteroidales > Prolixibacteraceae > Mangrovibacterium. The sequence continues at coordinate 9,574 of JBKEAN010000003.1, read as the reverse complement.
AGACTTGAAATACGAGGCACGAAGAAAGATGCAAGCGCGGAACTTTAAACTGTCAACTGATAACTTTGAACTCGAAACTTTCCCACATGTCACCATCAACCCGAACCGAACAAGACCAACTCGGCAGCATGAAAATACCGGCCGGTGCGCTTTACGGCATTCATACCGCGCGGGCACTGGCGAACTTTAACATTGCCAACCGACTGGTAAACCCAACGTTGGTAGCCGCCTACGGATGGGTAAAGCTGGCCTGTTTCCAGATAAATCGGGAACTGGGTTATTTTGTTGATGATGAACGTTCTTCTGCGATTGAACAAGCCTGCCGCGAATTGGCTTTTGGCGAGCACCTGCAATGGATACGAGTGGATGCCCTGCAAGGTGGGGCCGGCACTTCAACCAACATGAATGTGAATGAAGTAATTGCCAACCGGGCGCTCCAGCTACTGGAAAAAGCACCGGGCGATTATCAGTTCATTTCTCCGCTTGGCCACATCAACCTGCACCAATCAACCAACGACACTTATCCTACAGCCCTAAAACTGGCTGCCATTCTGCAGTTGCGCCAACTGGAAGACACCGTGTTGAAGTTGCAGGAAGCATTTCAACTAAAAGAAAAAGAATTTGCCGATGTAGTTAAAATTGGTCGTACCCAATTGCAAGATGCCGTACTCACCACCTTAGGACGTGAGATGGCTGCTTATGCCGAAGCCTTTAACCGCGACCGTTGGCGCATTTCAAAATGCGGGGAGCGCCTTCGGGTTATAAACCTGGGCGGGACTGCCATTGGTACGGGACTGGGGGCTCCGCGCCAATATATTTTCCGCGTAAGCGATCGTCTGCGCGAACTCACAAATACCCCATTGGCCCGTGCCGAAAACCTGTTTGAATGCACGCAAAATACCGATGTATTTGTTGAAGTTTCGGGACTACTAAAGGCCTGTGCAGTAAATCTATATAAAGTATCAAACGATTTACGATTGCTGTCAAGCGGCCCGAATGCCGGGTTGGGCGAAATAAACCTGCCGCCCATGCAAGCCGGTTCGTCGGTAATGCCCGGAAAGGTAAACCCAGCGATACCGGAAGCCGTTGCGCAAGCAGCCATGCAAACAATAGCCAACGACCAGTTGCTCACCCAAGCCTGCATGAACGGCAACCTGGAGCTAAATCAGTTTATGCCGGCCATTGCCGATGCCCTGTTAGGAAGCATCGGGTTGCTTACCTCGGGAGCATCAAACCTTGCCGCGAAATGTGTCTGCGGAATTACGGCCAACCGCGAAAAACATCGCGAACAAATGCTCAACTCCACCGCTGTCATCACCGCGCTTTTGCCGAGATTTGGCTACGAAAAGTGTTCCGAATTTATTCATCAGGCCCAGCAACAAAAAATGAGCATCCGTGATTTTTTACTCACCGGGAACATCATCTCAGATTCCGATTTAGAGGACTTCATCAGCCTCGAATCGGTGAACCGCCTTGGCTTCTAGGACTATCTCCTGAAATAAAGTTTCGCAAATAATTGTTAATACTATTTTTATTTAGAATTAATCTCGATAATTTAGTGCCAAGTATAAATCCTAAAATTGAATGAAGATGAAAAAATTAGCATTGATGTTAGCTATCGTGTTTGCTTGCGGTGTTACGTTTGCTGCTCCGGTAGCAACCCAGGACGAAAAGCCAAAAACAGAACAAAAAGAGAAAAAAGACGGCTGTTGCGCTGAGAAGAAAGAATGCACCGACAAAGACAAAAAAGCTTGTGACAAAGCTGAGAAAAAGGCCTGTTGCGAGAAAAAAACAGAGAAAAAAGATAAGGAATAATTCTCCTTTTCCGATTGATAAAAAGCCGGTTCTCCGGCTTTTTTTATGCCCGCAACGCTGCTTAAAAGATTGACTGCCTCGGAAAGCTTTGTATTTTCGCACTAAATCGGAAAAACATGAAATCACCCAAATCATTTCGCCTGCACATTGGTTTATTCGGGCGCCGCAACGTTGGTAAGTCGTCGTTATTGAATGCACTGACCAACCAGGAAGTATCGATTGTATCAGACATTGCCGGAACCACCACCGACCCGGTTGAAAAACCGATGGAATTGCTGCCGCTTGGCCCGGTACTGTTTATCGATACCGCCGGTATTGACGACGAAGGTGCGTTGGGCGAAAAACGTATCCAAAAAACAATGTCTGTCATCGACCGAACCGACCTGGCTATTATTGTTTCGAGTGCCAATGTTTGGGGCAGTTTCGAAGAAAAACTGGCTCAAGAGTTCCGCGAACGGCAAACTCCGACACTACTGGTATTCAATAAGATCGACCTCTACCCTTCCGGCTCTTTTTTACGAAATAGCCCGATAGCGGGAAAACTGGCCGCCATTGAAACCTCGGCAACCTCCGGCTTCGGCATTGACCTACTGCGCGAAGCCATTCTAAAATCGGCCCCCGACGATTTTATTAACCGGCCGGCCATTGTTTCGGATTTGGTTAGCCCGGGCGAAATGGCGATTTTGGTTGTCCCAATCGACAAGGAAGCGCCCAAAGGCCGCCTTATCCTGCCACAGGTTCAAAGTATCCGCGATTTGCTGGATGGCGATTCGTTTTGCATGGTAGTAAAGGAACGCGAACTGGGCGAAGCATTTAAACGCCTCAACGAACCACCAAAACTTGTGGTAACCGACAGTCAGGCCTTTCTGAAAGTGGCTGCCGACACGCCAAAAACGATTCCGCTGACCAGCTTTTCTATCCTATTTGCCCGCCACCAGGGCGATTTAGCAGAAATGGTACGCGGGGCGATGACGATTGATAACCTGAAGACGGGAGACAAAGTGCTGATTGCCGAGGCCTGCACACATCATCCGATTGGCGAAGACATTGGTACTGTAAAAATTCCGCGCTGGCTGACGCAGTACGTCGGCGGCAAATTGGAAATTGACAACTACCGCGGACGAGACTTTCCCAAAAACATTGCAGATTATAAACTAATTATACATTGCGGCGCTTGCACCTGGAACCGCCGCGAAATGATTTCGCGCATTATGAAAGCCAAACAACTGAATATACCGATAACCAACTACGGCCTAACCATTGCCTACTCGCTGGGTATTTTTGAGCGGGCTTTGCAACCATTTCCGGCTGCACTCGAAATTTACCGCGAAGGTTTGAAACCGGTTCAAACCAAAACTTAAAACCAAAAACCCAGGTTGGCGGCAAAAGTTGGTTTGGAGTGGTAGCCCGAATAGCCGACCGAAAGGTCGAGCGGGCCAACGAAGGTTTTAAGCGAATATTTGGCACCAATGCCATAAACATCCAAATCCGGATCCAACTCAATGTATTCCTTTCCTTGCTGAAGTGTATTGAATACCAGCGACAAATACTGGCTGGACGACAGGCGAAAACGCAAGCCCAGCAATCCAACCGCGGTATAACGCTGTCCAATGATTACGGGTGGCAAACCAACAAAAGGGAAATGATAATTGAAATAGTTCGAATATCCTTCACCACCTATAAATGTCCCCTTTATCTCGGGGTAATTATCGGTTAAAATACCTCGCCCGTACAGATTGAGCAACAACGCAGTTTTTCGGGCCAGCGGCACTACTTTCTCCATTTTCAACATCACCACAGGGGCCGATTGCCTGCTTCTTTTAAAGTCGGTGCAATAATTAAACTCCATATACAGCCGGGTTCCCCGAGTGGGAAAATAATAATGATCCTGATCGTCCAAAATAAGGTAAAACGAAGCGCCACTAAGCAAAAAGTTGGTTTTACCAGATAAGCCCCGCACATCTTCCCGGGCAAACACGCTGCCATCAAAATACTCTTCCTGAACCGAAAAGCCAGTCCTGAATTTGGGCCAACGCTGCTCCATGTAAATTTTGCCGGAAGTGTAAAAAATATCGGCATCGTAATTCTTTTTCCCTTTATCGTAAATATTGAATTTTTGGTATTTCGCATTAAACGACAAGCCCATATCCGGAAAATGTTGCCAATTCGTTTCGGTTACCACATCCAAACCGGGGTTGGCCGAAAGCTCGGTACTTATAGAAAACAAGCCAATAGTACGGCTGTAGTTTTTCCAGGTAGCATTTAGCAGCAAAGCCGCAGCCTCAGTAGTATTTACCCGAAAACCAACATATTGCGAACGCTCTTCCCTCATTTTAAGGTGCAGGTTTAGCTGCTTGTTTCCCGAGTAGTCTTCCAGGTTGAAATAAATTTGCTCGAACCCGCCCATGCCGTACAACCGATCGATAGCCGCTTTAATATCCGGGTAATTGTATTTTTCGCCTTCAGGCAGGTTCAGAATACTCAGTAAGTAATCGCGGTTCAATTTCGCATTACTTTCGAAGTTAACTTTACCGATTCGCCAACTCGGTGTTTCATCCAATGGAGCAGGTAAACTTTTCGGTTCCAGGTGATATTGCTTTTTCAACGCTCGCAATTGTTCTCTGATTTCGTAAGCGGCATCCATTCCTCGTTTTATCAGGGTATCAGCGGCTTGAGGGCTAAAGCTAGCCCCTGTATAACCGGTCCCGTCGGGTTTGATGATAATATCACACAAATCGAGGTTTTTCTCATCCTTGGCTTTGCTATAAAAGTTAATCAGGTTGAGGAAAACTTCGCTCATCGATTTCAACTTATCGCGGGTATAGTAGTTGTCGCGAATATCAACCCCGATAATAATATCGGCACCCATCCGCTTGGCTACATCTACCGGGAAATTATTCACAATTCCGCCGTCAACCAACACTTTATCATCATGAACTCCGGGACGGAACACACCAGGAATGGCCATACTGGCAAACATGGCCGTAGGCAGAAACCCATGATCGAGAACTTCCTCTTCGCCGTTTTCGAGATTGGTAGCAATACATGCAAACGGAATGGGAAACTTGGTAAAGTCGGCATCAGCCGGCACATTGGCTGCCAAACCGCAAAACAGGTTCAATACATTTTGCCCGCGAATCATCCCTTGGGGCAAAGTCAGTTTTCGTTCGCTGCTAAAAGGAAGTGAAAAAAGATAACGCTGTTTCAGCAACTGGTCGTGGGGCGAAAGGTAAAGGCGGGAAACATCGTCGCTGAGCAATTGCTCCCAGTTTTGCCCGTGTACTATTTCTTCCAATTGTGCAGAAGTGTATCCCAGCGAGTAAACTCCGCCGACCAGGCTTCCGATACTGGTACCAACAATTATATCAATGGGGATACCTTCTTCTTCGAGAACTTTAATAACCCCGATATGGGAAAAACCTTTGGCACCACCACCGCTCAACACCAAACCAACCTTCGGACGGCTGTCATGAACCTGTTGCGCACGCGCAAACGGATTTGCCAGTCCGTTAAACGCAACTACCAGAATAAAAACGGCGAGGCATTTTCTGCTTGACATCATTATTGTTTGCCTGTTTCAAACAAATATATCCCGAATATGTGAAAACTGTTCTCCTTTTCGCACAAAATAGACTGAATTACCTATCGCAACCGCATTAATCCCACTCCACCCTGATGCGGACATCGGCTACCCGAAATACATCGTTCTGTGCAAAAACAGGGTTCAAATCCAATTCTTTTATCTCGGGAAGCAGCTCGAGCAAAGCCGAAACCCGGCAAACCAAACCGGCAAACCCATCAAGCGAAATTCCTTGCTGGCCGCGTTTACCCTGTAAAACAGGCAATCCTTTTAGTTGTTCAATCGCCCGCTCTGCTTCTGCCGGGGTTACCGGCACCAGCAGCGATTGAATATCCTTCATCGCTTCGAGCCAAATACCACCAAGGCCAAACATCAGCAAATGCCCGTACCCGGGTTCGTATTTGGCGCCAATATACAATTCAGTACCTGCCAGCATTTCGGAAACCAGCACCGACTGCGCCCCTTCCAGCTGCATCAAACGCCGGAAGCCACGCCGCAATTCATCGTCTGAAGAAACATTCAGCAACACCCCGCCAACATCCGATTTATGTAATGGGCCAACCACTTTCATCGCCACCGGAAAACCTATACGGCGGGCTATTTTCTGGGCTTCGCCTTCGGTATTGGCAATATCTTCGCGCGACCGCGGGATTCCGCCGGCATCAAGCAAAGCATGAAGCTGCCTTGCAGGTAGAAAACCGGGCTTGAAGTTTGCTGTAAACAAACGAACCAGTTCCGGATTGGGCAGATTGGTACAAGGCGACGAGAACTCGGATACCAAATGCTTTGCAGAAGCCACCCTGGCCAGGGCTTTTCCCAGTTCTACCTCGTCGGGAAAGCAGAAATGCCCCGCATTGGTAAATTCGCGAATGGCATCGGCAGCGTTTACTACCGAAGGTAAAACTGCAAAGATGGGTTTGCCGGTTAACGTTATGTTATTGGCCAGCAAGCGGTACACTTCGTTTACGGGCGACAGCCCGGGGCTTCCGAAAATGACCACAATCCCGGCTACTGCATCAAAATCGTTATTGCAAGCCTGAATTACCTCTTCGAGCTGCCCGGCAGTTCCGGTAGCAAGAATATCAATCGGGTTTTCGGCTGACGAACCGGGAAAAAGCTTAGACAGAAGCCTTGTTTTAGCCACAGAATCGGGAAAACGGGGCACGGCAATTCCGCCTTTTTCCAATACATCGGTCAGCATAACAGCAGGCCCGCCTGCATGGGTAACAATAGCCAACGAAGGGCTGCTTAAACCAGGTTGAAGCAATACACCAGCGACTGTCGTCAGCTCTTCGCGGCCGTAACAGCGAACAATTCCCGCTTTACGGAACAAAGCATCCACCATCTCGTCGGGCGAGGCCAGTGCACCGGTGTGCGATTGTGCTGCACGGGCGCCGCTCTGTCCGGTGCCGGCTTTTACAGCGGCTATACGGCAACCTTTTTGCACTAACGAACGCGCATGGCGAAGCAACTTCTGCGGGTCGCGTATGGCTTCCAGATATAGCAACTTTACCCTTGCCGAGCTTTCCGGATCGAAGTAAATATCCAGGTGTTCCAACACTTCTTCAACCCCAATCTGAGCCGAATTGCCAACCGAGAAAACAGAAGCAAAACGCAAGCCTTTTTGCATACCCGACTCGATGGTAAACACGGCTGTTGCCCCCGATCCTGAAATAAAATCGACACCAGAGGCTGACAAACCCGGAACAGGTGTCGTAAAAACCCCTGCATAACATGGCGTAATTAAGCCAATACAATTAGGACCAATTAACGATGCCCCGTAGCGGTTGGCAATAGCAACCAATTGGTGCTCGAGCCGCTTACCTTCGTCGCCAGACTCGGAAAAACCGGCCGACAACACGACAAATGCCCGCGTATTTTTTTCGGCAGCCAGTATTTCCATAGCTGGCACACAGGCGGCTGCCGGAATAGCCAAAAAAGCTAAATCGACCGGGGGCAAACCGGCCACCGAGGACACACAAGTAACTCCCTGAACCGTTGTTTCGTTTGGGTTGACTGCAAACAGCTGTGCAGGCCCATGATGAAGCAACAAATTTTGCAATAAACGCCCTCCGGGTTTCGAAAGTTGGTTTGAAGCGCCGACAACAGCAATTGAACCAGGCTGAAATAAGCTGGAATGAATGGTCATGGTAGTTTGGTTTTTCTCAAATATAACGCTATTCTTTTGCTCAGGCGATGACAATATTCAAGTTTACACGCTTACTATTTTAAAGGAAGAACAATTCCTGTTATTCGAAATTTTCGATAGTTTTGAGGCCATTATGAGTACTACTTCGACCCAACGGGTTATGGTTTACTGCGATTTTACCGAGGCGATGAACCACGTCATCATACACGGGCTCCGTATCAGCCAGATTTTTAAGAAAGAACTCTGCTTGTTCCATCCGTACCCCAGCCATCAGCGCGAAGCGAAGGTTGAAGCACAACGTACGCTTGCATTGCTGATTCGCAAACTAAAAGAAGATTTTCCGCAGCTGCCAATTTCGAGCCTGACACTGAAAGGCGATTTGCAGGCCTGCATAAACCAGATTACCGAAGAATACGACGCCATTTTACTGGTATTACCTGCCGAAAAGCTGAAAACCAAAATAAGGGCGCTGCAAATTAGCCCTATCCCGTTTCTATTTACCGGGAGCAGCCTGCCCGAAAGCCTACGCTACGACCGGGTGATGTTGCCGGTTGATTACCGGAAGGTGATGAAAGATACATCGTTGTGGGCATCGTATTTTGGGAGGTTTAACCAATCGACCATTGAAGCAATGAGTTCGAACGAAAGCAACAACGAAAATAAGATAATGATCCGGAAGAACCTTTTGTTTATTCAACAGCTGCTGGACAAGCTTCGGGTTGATGTTGAGTTTACGACAGCTGTAAAAGGGAGCTTTGGCTTGCCCTTTGAAGCATTGAAACGCTGCCGGGACGATGCGTTTAACCTGCTTATTATTCCGGCAAGCCAGCATATTAGCCTGCTTGACCTGATACTGGGGTTACCCGAAACCAAACTGATTAAACAAGCCGGTAATACGCCGGTGTTGTGCATCAACCCTAAACGCGACATGTATATTTTGTGTGACTAAGTTTTTATTTAGCGCCTTGCGCAAAGGCAAAACTGTGAAAAAAGAGAATTTAAACAGGACAAAAAAAAAGAAACCAACAGCAATGAAACAATTCATCTTCACCCTTATCCTGGTTGCTTTTGCAAGCGGGATATACGCTCAAAAAATAGAATACCAGGTACAATTTCAAGGGATTGGCGATAACCGCGAGTTTACGCCCGAGTACAGCTACCCGCAAACCATACTGGGCGAACGTACTAGCATTGTGCTGGGGACTACAATAGATACCCTGCACCGTTTTCGCATTGGTATTAACCATTTATACGAGTTTGGCACCGATGCCGACCAGGTAAAACCCAAGCTAACGGCATATTACCGTTACCAGGACAGTCAAAACAGCTTTTATTTCGGGGCATTTCCCCGCATTGAGCTAATTGACTTCCCGCTGGCTATGATTACCGATACGTTTTTGTACTATCGACCCAATATTGAAGGCCTGTACGGCAAGCATAGCTGGAGTTGGGGCCACCAGCTTGGTTTTGTTGACTGGACAAGCCGACAAACAGCCACGCAACGCGAAACATTTATGGCAGGGCTATCGGGCGAAATGCGTTTTTTGGGACAATTCTTCTTCCAAAACTACATTAACCTCTTTCATCATGCCCTCACGGCTACCGAAAACCCCGACGAGCATATTACCGACAATATGGGAGCCGCGTTTTACCTGGGTTATAACTTTAGTAAGCTTACGGGCTTGCAACATGCTTATTTGAAAGCCGGTTTGCTGCGATCGTCCATTCGCGAACGTGGGGTGGACGATGATTACATAACCGGGAATAGCCTGAGCGGGCAATTGTATGCCGAAGCAAAGCGCTTTGCCTTACGATCAACCTTCAGCTTTGGCGATGGGCACCAGTTTATGAACGGAGACCCCTACTACCGTCAGAAAAGCTACGTGCGGACTGATGTAATTTGGAAATTCCTTCAACATAAACAACTGCAAGGTACCTTTAACCTATCGTTTCATTTGGTTGATGGCAGCACACTTGACCAACAACAACAGCTGATGCTGATTTACCGCTTTGGTAATGCCAATTAACAG
>JBKEAN010000048.1:0-9239 GCA_047972415.1 Mangrovibacterium sp. | reverse complement strand
CTCGTTCGACCAGGCCATGAAGTCGAATGCTCCACGCTATGCCCAATTCTTCAAAAAATCGTTGGAGAGCGGCATTTACCTTGGGCCATCGCAATACGAGTGTTTCTTTGTTTCGAATGCCCACAACGACGCCGATCTTGACTACATGATTGAAGCGGGCGCCAAAGCAATGGCCAGCCTGTAATAACCCAACCAAACAACATGCAAAATTCAATTTTTCTGGATAAGTTAAAAGGACTTGAAACAGAACGCCCGCCTGTATGGTTTATGCGTCAGGCCGGGCGTGTTCTGCCTAATTACAATAAGCTGAAAGAACGCCATAGCTTTCGCGAACTGATGGACGATGCCAAACTGGCTGCCGAGGTTACCCTGATGCCGATTTATGACTTGGGCGTGGATGCTGCAATCCTGTTTTCCGACATTCTGGTTATTCCTAATGCCATGGGCATGGAGCTCGAATTTACCGACCATGGTCCTGTCTTCAACAAGCCGTTGAAAGGGCTGAACAATTCGGCCGATCACCTGGTGCCTGTCCCAGAAAAGCTGGAATATATTTACCGGAATATCGAAGAAATTATTCGTACGCGCCCAACAAACATTCCGCTCATTGGTTTTTGCGGTGCGCCGCTCACCACGCTTTGCTACATGGTGCAGGGAATCAGTTCGAACCCGAATTTTCCGGATGCCATCAAGTTCCTGTTTCAGCATAAGAAAGAAGCTAAAAAACTGATTGATGCCATTGCAGACCTATCGGTATTTTATGCAAAAAAGCAGATTGAACATGGTGTTGAAGCCTTCCAATTGTTTGAAACCCATGCCAACCTGGTACCGGTAGAGCTGTACGACGAGCTGTTTATGCCTGCCGTTCGGAAGATTAGCCAAGCCGTACGCGAAACCGGAACACCCTTCATCTTTTTCCCGAAAGGTCTGGGAACTGGTTTAAAAATGGTGACACCCGATGTGGCCGACTTTGTGAGCATTGACTGGCAAATGCCGATTGAAGATGCCCGTGAGTTAGTTCACCCGGCAGTTGGACTGCAAGGCAATTTGGATCCGCGTTACCTGTATGGTTCGCAAAAAGAACTACAGGAACGGCTGGAGCGGTATATCCCCTTCTTCCAACAACACCCGAACTGGATTTTCAACCTGGGGCATGGCTTTTTGCCGGATATTCCCTACGATAATGCCAAATTTGTAGTGGATTGGATTAAATCGGTTGACTGGAAAAAATAGCATACAAATAAGGCTGACCAATGGTCAGCCTTATTTGTGTATGTTAAAGAGCAATCAGCTCTTTTAGTAGTATCAGTTTAGTGAGTTACTACAGGCTCCAGCGCCTTGGCTTGCTCAATGTAGTCGGTAACCTGGCTCAAAGCAGGTACTGCTCTTGTAATTTTCTTTTCAGCTTGTACTTCAACCAATTTTGCATGAAGGTTTTCGGCGTTGCGGGTGCGCAGTTCTTTCACTGTGTCAACACCTGCGGCTTTCAACAATTCGGCAAACTGCGAAGCAACTCCTTTAATCCGGAATAAATCGGCCATATTTACCCAATCCAGGATTTTTCCTTCGTCGATACCTGAGTCGGCAGCCAACTTTTTACGCCCGCCTTTTGATGCCCCGGTTTCTAGCAAACCTTCAACGGTTGTTACTTTTGCACTGGCCAGTTTTTCGGCAAACACAGGCCCAATTCCTTCAATTTCTGTGATTTTTCGTGACATAATTACGATTGTTTATATAAAATTTAAAAACCAAATTTACTACGAAGCCCTCCAAGCAGATTATCTTTCAATGCTCCCGAAGCCAGATTGCCCAATAAGTCTTGTAACCCGGCTTCGCCTTTTACGCCTTTCGACGAAGCAAAGCTATTGAACTTATTGATGATAAACGGAACTGCTACCGTGGCAATTGTTGACGAAACGGACTTGGAAAGCCCCAATTTCGACACGAGGTTTGACACAGTACTGTTAACGAGCGAACCTGCAAGCGGGGAGCTGCTTCCGCCTTGCCCCAGCAAACCGGCAATATCGCCCAATTGCCCTTGTTTAAACCTATCGAGCAAGCCGTCTTTAAACGAATCGGTGATCACATCGGGTGTCCGTTTCAATTGACTTGAGTCAAGATCTGTTTTCCCGCTAATCTGCTCCAGTAATCCTCCTTTAACCGAACTTAAAAATTCATCCAACATGGTGTACGTATTTATTTATCTTTATAATTTTCTAAATTTAAAAAATGTATCATCAATGCACAAAAAAATTTAACCATGCAAACTGAACAGTTTCTAACCACACTGGAAAAATCATACTCATTTAGCGGAGAAAGCATTTTAATTGGCTCATCCGTGCTCGGAGAAGTTTATTCTCCGAATATTCAGGTAAGGCTTCCGCTAAAAACGTTTAACCGGCACGGCCTAATTGCCGGTGCTACAGGTACCGGAAAGACAAAATCGTTGCAGGTATTTGCCGAGGAACTGTCGAATGCCGGCGTTCCGGTGCTTGTAATGGATATTAAGGGTGACTTAAGCGGATTGGGAGCAACCGGTACCAGTAATCCGGTTATTGAAAAACGTTCGGGAATAATGAACCTGGGGTGGAAACCGCAGGCATTTCCGCTTGAATTTCTAAGCATATCGGAGGAGCCGGGGGCCCGGATGCGGGCAACCGTATCTGAATATGGCCCAATCTTACTCTCGAAAATACTTGAGTTGAATGATAACCAGGCAAGTATTTTATCGATGATATTTAAATACTGCGATGACAGGCAGTTACCTCTGCTCGACTTTAAAGATTTAAAAAGTGTTATCGCTCATATTCAGGACGAAGGCAAAGACGACTTTGTTCGCGAATATGGCTTGGTACAAACAAATTCTGCCGGAGTAATCCTACGCAGCATCATTGCCCTGGAGCAACAAAAAGCCGATGAGATTTTTGGGGAACCTTCGTTCGATATTTCCGATCTGATGCGAAAATCAGCTGACGGAAAGGGAATGATAAACGTTTTGAGGTTAACCGACATGCAAACAAAACCAGCCCTTTTCAGCACCTTTATGTTGTGCCTTTTGGCCGAGGTGTTTGAGAAAATGCCGGAACTCGGCGATCCCCAAAAACCCGAGCTGGTAATGTTTATTGATGAAGCCCACCTTATTTTCAAAAATGCATCGAAAAGTTTGCTCGACCAGTTTGAAATGACCATCAAACTTATCCGTTCCAAAGGGGTTGGGATATTTTTTGTGACCCAGTCGCCGGCTGATATTCCGGCTGCCATTTTAGGGCAACTCGGCACCAAAGTGCAACATGCCTTGCGGGCTTTCACTGCAAAAGATCGGAAAGACATTGTTTCAGCCTCTGAAAATTATCCTTATTCTGAGTTCTACAAAGTCAGCGAGTTGATTATGAACCTGGGTACGGGCGAAGCGCTGGTAACCACCCTCGACGAAAAAGGAAGGCCAACCGAACTGGTACACACCATGATGAAACCCCCATTCTCGCGTATGGATGTGCTAACGGATGCAGAAATAAAACAGGTGCTAAATTCGTCGCAATTAATTAACAAGTACAATGTTGATTTTGACCGGAAAAGTGCCTACGAAATACTTCAGAATAAATTATCCCGCTATACAGACGGAAAACCGGAAAACGAAGACTATGGAAAGCTTCAACAAGCACCCAAAGCAAGTCCGGCTCCAAGTTCGCGGACTAAGGAAGCACCTTCAACGTTTGAACAAATACTTAAAAGCCCGGTAACCAAGAGTATAGTAACTGAGGTTACACGCGGGTTGTTAGGTGTACTTGGACTGAGGTCAACTTCAACCCGAAAACGCCGCTGATTACAAATCAGTGGCATTAAAGGTATCTCCGTCCTCCACATTTCCGGTGGTAAACCCTTTTTTGAACCAGTGCATCCGTTGCTCCGATGATCCGTGGGTAAACGAATCGGGCACAACATAGCCTTGCGATTGTTTCTGGATACGGTCGTCGCCAACTGCTTGCGCTGCGTTCATTGCCTCGCTCAAGTCGCCTTCTTCCATTATATTTTTCATCCGTTGGGCGTGGTGTGCCCAAATCCCGGCATAAAAATCGGCTTGCAGTTCTAACTTTACAGTTTCGGCGTTATACTTTTTGTCCGACACCTTGCCCCGAAGTTCGTGAACCTGATCCAAGGTACCCAAAAGCTTTTGCACATGATGCCCCACCTCGTGGGCAATAATGTACGCTACCGCGAAATCGCCTTCGGCACCAAGTTGTTGTTGCAACTGGCCAAGAAATTGCAAGTCGATATAAACCCGCTCATCGCCTGGGCAGTAGAATGGGCCGGTAGCTGACCCGGAAGTTCCACATGCCGATTCGACCCGGCTGCTAAACAAAACCAGCCTGGGCTCGCGGTATTCCATTCCCGAATTTTTAAAAATCTCGTGCCATACATCTTCTGTATCGGCCAATACAACACCAACAAACTCGGTAAGTTGCTGTTCTTCGGCCGATGGCTGGTAGGTTGACTCGGTACTTGCACCTTCCTGTTGCCCTTGCATCATGTTTAATACAGAGCTTGGATCGCCTCCTAAGAACATGACGATTAACACAATAACAATGGCACCAATGCCACCGCCCAATCCAATTTTACGGCCACCCGACATTCCGCGGCGATCTTCAACATTCGAACTTTGTCTTCTTCCTTTGTAACGCATACCCGTTAATATTTAAATTATTTTTTTCAATTCATCCTATCCCTGGTTCAACTTAACCAATCGAAAAACATTGAAACTTAAACAAAAATAGTCAAAAAAAAAGCTACCCACACAGGCAGCTCTTTCATTCATCTCTCACAAGCTAAGCATTAATTCCTCAAATCCTCAAATTCAATCTTCGAATAATCTTTCACAAACAATTCGTCATCATCTGTTTCCGGTTCAAAATCAGCATTTCTGTCATTCCCTTTTACAACGTCAACCTCTCCTTCATTCTCCATTTCCTCATCATCACTAAAGCCTTGCGCCGAACCAATAAACTCCATTACCTCATTCAATCCGTCGGTAAATTTCTCAAAATCTTCCTGGTATAAGAATATTTTATGTTTTTCAAAATGAAATTGTCCCGTGTCGTCGTAGTGTTTTTTACTCTCGGTAATGGTAAGATAGTACTCATCTTTTCGAGTCGACTTCACATCAAAAAAATAAGTTCTTTTCCCAGCACGTACCGCTTTCGTATAGACTTCGCGTTTATACTTGCCGTCTAAATCGTCTTTTAATTCGTCTTTCGATTCAAAGCCTTCCATCTTTCTTGTTTTAGGATTAGTATTTCGTTGTTTAATCAAAAATAAGCAATTATTTATGAAAACCTTAAAACCTGTTCACAAACAGACGGGTAGTGACAAAAAAAATGTTCTGTTTATTTAGGTGTATAATAAGTCAATGCCTCGGGCATCATCTTCTCCAACGCAGCTATCCGGTTGGTATCAACCGGGTGTGTACTAAGCCATTCCGGGGTACCGCTACTATTACTGGACATCCGTTTCCAGAAGGATACTGAAGACCGCGGATCGTAGCCAGCCATCGCCATAAAAATTAACCCCATCTGGTCGGCTTCGTATTCGTGCTTACGCGAAAACGGTAACATTACCCCTACTTGTGTACCTGCCCCGTATGCCGTGTTAAATAAAGCTTGCGTTTCCGCCGGTTTTTCCTGCAGGGCTGTTGACAATGCAGTTCCGCCCATTTGCACCAACATTTGCTGGCTCATCCGCTCGCTTCCGTGGCGGGCCACTGCGTGAGCTATTTCGTGACCAAGTACTACGGCCAAGCCATCTTCGTTCTGGGTATAAGATAAAATTCCGGTGTATACAACCACTTTTCCGCCTGGCATACACCAAGCGTTTGGCACATCGCTTTCAACCAAATTAAACTCCCACTTAAAGTTGTCAACATAACTGGC
Organism: Mangrovibacterium sp.; assembly: GCA_047972415.1. GTDB lineage: Bacteria > Bacteroidota > Bacteroidia > Bacteroidales > Prolixibacteraceae > Mangrovibacterium. The sequence continues at coordinate 3,315 of JBKEAN010000048.1, read as the reverse complement.
ATAACCGTTATCTTTCAAATACTTTTCGACTGCAGCAGCAACCCTCGTCCCAACTTTTTTTACCAAAGCCAGTTGTTGTTGGTTGGCCGATAGTTTGTTTTCCTTCAAAAACTCGTCATAGCTTGTTAAACTCATGGATACCATTTCCGACTCGGAAACCAAACTTAGCTGGCTCCGGCCTGTTAGCGGAACCGATTGGCACGATTGCAGCACAATGACGAACAATGTATAAAAAAACGTCCACTGCATGTTCTGGATTTTTCTCGTATTCATAGTTCACATTTAAAGTTCGGTGTAAAATAAACAAATTGAAATAAAAAAAAGTGCCTCTAACGATCAGCTTTTTACTTGTTGTTCAGTTAAAGTTCAGTCTTTATAAATCGTCTTATTTGCGGCCAACAGGGTATTTTTCAGCAACGACACGCGTGTCATTGGCCCAACGCCACCCGGGACCGGCGTAATGAACGAACATTTTTGGGCCACTTCATCAAAAACCACATCGCCTTTCAGTTTCCACCCCGATTTGGTTTCGGTTGATGGAACTCGGGTTGTCCCCACATCAATCACTACTGCTCCGGGTTTCACCATATCGGCTGTTACAAATCCGGGCGAACCGAGAGCGGCAATCAGAATATCGGCAGTGGCACAGATCTGTTTCAAATTTTTGGTACGGCTGTGCGCCACGGTTACGGTAGCATTCATTTCTTTTTGCGACATCAACACGCTCATGGGGCGGCCAACAATGTTACTGCGGCCAATGACTACACAATCTTTTCCCGACGGTTCAATCCCGTAACGTTTCAACAGCTCAACAATACCATCGGGCGTGGCCGATACGAACGAGGGTAACCCAATAACCATGCGGCCTACATTGATTGGGTGAAAACCATCAACATCTTTCCGGGGGTCGATGGCTTCAATGATTTTTTGTTCCGAAATATGTTTGGGCAAGGGCAACTGAACGATGAAACCATCTACGTCGGCATCGCGGTTCAGCTCGTCAACCTTGGCCAGTAGTTCGGCTTCGGTTACATTGTCTTCGTAACGTACCATGCTCGATTTGAAGCCAACTTCTTCGCAATCTTTAATTTTATAGGCTACATAAGTTTCGCTTCCGCCGTCGTGCCCAACCAAAATAGCTGCCAGATGCGGTACTTTTCCGCCGGCAGCCTGTATTTGTTTTACTTCGGCTGCAATTTCGGCTTTTATTGCCGCTGCTGTTTTATTCCCGTCAATTAATTGCATGTTGTTTTTTTATAGCTGTTAACGCCGTTTCAGGTTGCCCATCATTCCGCGCACACCACCCGACGAGACCATCCGCATCATTTTACGGGTTTCGTCAAATTGCTTCAACAAGCGGTTTACTTCCTGGATGTTGGTTCCCGAGCCCTCGGCAATCCGTTTGCGACGGGTGCCGTTCAGCAACGCCGGATCTTCGCGTTCAGCAGGTGTCATTGAGTAAATTATTGCTTCAATGTGTTTGAAGGCATCGTCTTCAATATCAATATTCTTAAGGGCTTTACCCATCCCCGGGATCATAGAGGCCAGGTCTTTAAGGTTGCCCATTTTTTTGATTTGCTGAATTTGGGAAAGAAAATCGTTGAAGCTGAACTGGTTCTTAGCCAGCTTTTTCTGCAATTGGCGGGCCTGGTCGGTATCAAACTGTTCCTGTGCCCGTTCAACCAGCGACACAATATCGCCCATCCCCAAAATACGGTCGGCCATACGTTCGGGATAAAACACGTCGAGGGCTTCCATTTTTTCGCCGGTACCTACAAACTTGATGGGTTTATTCACTACCGAACGGATTGAAAGCGCTGCACCACCGCGGGTATCACCGTCGAGCTTGGTTAAAATAACACCATCAAAATCAAGTCGATCGTTAAATTCCTTAGCCGTATTCACGGCATCCTGTCCGGTCATCGAGTCCACAACAAACAGAATTTCGTGTGGGTTTACAGCTTCTTTTACTGCTGCAATTTCGTTCATCATCTCCTCGTCAATCGCTAAACGACCGGCGGTATCGATAATCACCAGGTTATGCCCTTTTTCTTTGGCAAATTTGATGGCAGCTTTCGAAATAGCCACCGGAGCAAGGTTTCCGGGCTCGGAGTAAACCGGAACGCCAATTTGTTCGCCCAGCACTTTCAACTGGTCAATTGCTGCCGGACGGTAAACGTCGCAAGCAACCAGCAGGGGATTACGCCCTTTTTTCGATTTCAGAAACTTAGCCAGTTTACCAGAAAAGGTTGTTTTTCCCGAGCCTTGCAACCCAGCCATCAGAATAACGGCAGGGTTTCCATTCAGGTTCACATCAACCGACTTACCGCCCATCAGCTGAGCCAGCTCGTCGTGAACAATCTTCACCATCATTTCGCCCGGTTTTACCGCATTCAGCACATCCTGCCCAATGGCTTTCTCTTTAACTGTTTCGGTAAATGTTTTGGCTATTTTATAGTTTACGTCGGCATCGAGCAGCGCCCGGCGGACTTCTTTTAATGTTTCGGCAACATTTATTTCGGTAATCTTTCCCTGCCCTTTCAGCAGTTTAAACGATCGTTCCAGCTTCTCATTAAGATTCTCAAACATAACAGAAGTAAAATTGATTTTTTAAGCTCCGCAAAACTACAAAAATAAAAGCAAAATTTTTTTTATATTTTTTTGAATTCGGGGGTTCCCTTTGTACCATTCGAAGAATAAAGGATGAGTGCGCGAAAAACGAAAGAGTAGAGTGGATGTTTTTATTTACTTTCCACTTTATGATAATTGATTTTGGATTGAAGGCTCATTGCCCTTCATCAGACTGTTAATTCATCAAACGGGACAATTCGTTTCTCACGACCCTCGAGAGACCTTAAGAGAGAAAATAAATTTGAAACTGAATCGTATTCAGATAAAGAAAGTCCCTTTTTCACGAATCGCAATTTTCTAGAATTTGGGGGTCAGCGGACCCCCTTTTCGTTTTATTGGGTAGCCAAATTAAAAATCTGCCAGTTTCAACATTGCCATAAGCGGTTAGCTTACTTGATTTTTTTTGCAACGACAATAATTTTGGCATGGTACAAAAAAAGGGGCCTACCCCCTGGCAGGCCCCATGTTAGACTAAACGAAAGTGCTTATGCAGCAACTTTTTATTTTTCAGTTTTCTGGTCTTTTTTAGTGACCTTCGACTTGGTAATTTCAAATACGGTACGGCGGTTTTCCTGGTGTTTTTCTTCGGTGCACTCTACCCCGTCGGTACACTCGTTTACCAATTGGCTTTCGCCAAGTCCCACCGACGCTATCCGCGATTTATTAACCCCTTTCCCTATCAGG
>JBKEAN010000047.1:0-3939 GCA_047972415.1 Mangrovibacterium sp. | reverse complement strand
GTTAACCTTTGGCGGCGCAAAAAGGTACAAATTTTTTGTAGCGTGCTTTTGTTTACCTTTGCCCACCGATACCCGTAACAACATGTTTAGCAGATTTCATATTTCGCGCGACAGCCGGTTTTTTGTTGCCCAGCTAACACTTCTGTTGGCACTGCTCACCGCCATGTCGCCCTTTGCAACCGATACCTATGTACCGGCCTTGCCAACTATGGCCCGCTTTTTTGGTGTGCCCATCAACCTGGTTGAAATGTCGCTTACCATCTATTTTATTGGTGTGGCTGTAGGGCAGTTTTTCGGTGGCCCGCTATCCGACTCGTTCGGGCGAAAAACCATTGCGCTTACGGGTATTGCTTTGTTTGCCGCCAGTAGTTTGATGGCAGTTTTCGTTACCAATGTACATGCCTTATGGCTGCTCCGGTTTACACAGGCCATTGGTGGTGGTTTTGCCTCGGTAGTGAATATGGCTTTTGTGCGCGACTGGTTCGAGGGGAAAGATGTTGCCCGCATCTCGTCACTCATTGGCATGATTATGATGCTCGCCCCGCTTGTTGCACCGGTTATCGGTACTTTTTTGCTGCTGGCGCTGGGCTGGAAATCGATATTTATTTTTATGGCTATAGTTGCCATACTTACCTTCGGTGCTTTTGTTCTTTTTATGCCCGAATCGCGCAATCCGCAGCATATTACACGCAAGCTCACGGCCCGCCAACTGGCTGGTTCGTATGCACGCATCTTTTCGTCTCCACGGGCAGTGTTCCTGGTGCTGGCCAACAGCTTTGCCGTGGCCGGTATGTTTACGTTTCTTACAGGGTCATCGTTCTTGTACATCGAGTATTTTAAGGTTGACGAAAGTATGTTCCCGCTGTACTTCGGTGCCAACATTGTGATGAATGTTATTCTTACGTTTATCAACTTCCGGCTGGTAAAATTCGTCCAACCGGTTAAGATCCTGCATGTAGGCTTACTTATTCAGCTCGCATCAGGTATCGTGCTGTGGTTTGCCGTTCGCGCAGCACAGCCAAACCTCTGGACAGTATTTTTATTGATGGTTTTTTTCGTGGGCAGCCTTGGACTAATCTTTTCAAACATTGTAGCACTTATCCTCAACCAGTTTCCCGAAATTTCGGGCTCGGCCAATGCCGTTATCGGGGTGGTGCGCTTTGCGTTCAGCGGTGCTATCAGCTCGCTGCTGGCCTTGTTCCACACCGGCAACCTAATTCCGCTGGGAAGTATCATGGCTATTTGCACTGTAATCGCCTACCTGCTTTTTAGTGTTTCGCGTTTTGCAAAGCAATAATCTATTGCTCCAATTCCGGCAAGGGTAGGTGCTGTGCACCGGTGGTGGGTGTTGATATGTTAAAACCGGATTGATACGTTTATTCAGTGGCCATCGGGTGCAGGGGGCTCTTCGTTGTCTTTTCCTCTTCGGCCCTCGCGGGTTGCCAGGGTGTTCTCCTGGGTTTTAATTTTCTGGTTTAGCTCAACAATGAAGTTTTCAATTTCGGGCGTTTGCATGTTCAGGCTTACCAAGGCATTTACGCGTTCCACCATTTTTGTGTACAGCGGATCCATTTCGGTACGTACCACTTTGCAATTGCCGCTGTTCTTGTTGGCTTGCTCGGTGTCGCGTTCGTTTTGCTTGGTTTTAAAGGTTACATTCAGTTCGGTTAAGCGGGATACCCATTTATCTAATCCGCAACTGGTTACAAAACCAACATTTTCGGGTTTGGCCAAATCGCCGGTTAGGTTGGTCATGGCGGCTGTTTCCTCATTATAGCTTATCCGGCGTATATCGCCATACAGGTCGAACACCCGCCGCAGACGTTTGGCGGCTTCAACCTCTTTATTAATGGTACACAACAAGGTGGCGCTGATACGCATATCGATGGCTCGCCACAAATTGTCACGATCCTCATCCAGGTTCAGTAGTTCGCCGGTAAGTACGCTGCCCTGATCCACGCGCAATTCCTGGTCGAGCTTGTCCAGGGCTGTGTTGAAAGCGGCAAATTCGGCGTCGGAGTGAATGGCGGCCGGGCTTAGGGTTTGGAGCAGGTCTTTAAAGTCGCTCATGAGTTGAAAGTACTCTCCGTTCCGGAGTTTATTCAATGACAATTTTGAAATATTCATCTGTTTTAGCCGTTTTGTGTTTTTAAGAATCTGTTTATAAGGCTTACCCGGGCCAGTGCCCGGAGCTGTTTTTAGAGTGCTGTGCCGGTTCGTTGTTTTACATACTACGATAAATGCCACACTCAGGTTAACAGTCATGATGATGCTTTGCAACATCTTGAGTTCTATTTGTTAATCTATCGAATTAGCTGCCGTAGTACTGCGGGACATAAAAATTTTGAATTTATTCCGGTTTACACCCCTGCGGCAAGCAAAAAATCTTCGTTTTTTTGTTCCTGCACCGCTGCGGCAAGAATTTCCGACAACTTTATTTAATGCCAAAAAAATGACCAGGAGCTACTGTGAACTGAGGTTTTGGAAAGCTAGGCCACCCTACCGCTATAGGGGCATACGACTGGTGATGGAGAAAAAAACCAGCACACCCGCACCACCTACACGTATATACCTGATAGGCTTGTTACGTTGTTACAACAATGCACGGGAGTAAAAGCAAACGGGCTAGCCCATCAACCTTTATCCTTTTTTGCTTTGACCAAAGCCGGATTAGTGCATCATATTCGAATTTAGCGTGTACATGACCCAGATGGTGCCGCCCACAAAAATAAAAACCAACAGGGCAACAAAGGCCAACAATACCAGGTTCCAACGTTGTGCCGACGAAGTATCCAGGTGAAGGAAATACCGTAAATGAACCAGCATTTGCAGCACTGCTGCTGTAAACAAACCAATGATGGCAACAGGCTTCGGAATACCTTCGACCCAAACCAGTGAAAATGAAATAAGCGTGAGAACCACCGCCAGAACAAAACCAATACTATATGACCGCGCGCTGCTGTGCGCTCCCATCGCTTCGTTATGTGTTTGATTTGATGACATATTCATTCAATATTAACGTTTAACTTTTTAATAGTTTACAATAGACCGAGCAGATAAACAAATGAAAATACGCCTACCCAAACAATATCCAGAAAGTGCCAAAACAGGCTCAGGCGCATCATCCTCGATTTTACGCCGGTAGTAAAACCCATTTTCGAAACCTGGAAAAGCATTACGCATAGCCACAAAATACCCGAAGCTACGTGTAGCCCGTGAAAGCCTACCAGGGTAAAAAATGCCGAAAGGAACCCACTGCGGCTGGGACCCGCGCCCTCGCCTATCAGGTGTGCAAATTCGTAAACTTCCATTCCAAGAAACCCAAGGCCCAACAAGCCGGTTATTATTAATCCGGAAATAACTTTTTTGGTATCTCCCAATGGCATGGCCAGCATGGCAAAACCAAAACTTACGCTGCTTACCAGCAACAATATGGTTTCGATAAAGAGGAAGGGCAGCCCAAACAGCTCTTTGGCGCCGGGGCCACCGGCATAGTTGCGGCCTAACACGGCAAAGGTGGCAAACAGTACCGAAAACAGAATCAGGTCGGTCATCAGGTACACCCAAAAACCAAAGGTTTTAATTTCCGATTGGTCGTGATGGTCTGCAATGTGCGCGGTTGTATTAGTTGTTGTGCTCATACTCGTAAACATTGAGGTTGTTTTTATTCTGAATGTTGTTGTTGGCCTGCCCGGGCTCTGCGGTTAAATATCCGTTCAGTAACCGGAAGCGTTCAGCTTCGATACGTTTTACTTCCGAGGCCGGAATCATGTAGCCATCGTCATCGTTGGAGCCGCTAATAATTAAAGTTGCGATAATGGTTAGCAGGCTCACTATGGCCAGCCACCAGATGTACCAAACCATAGCAAAGCCAAAGGCCAGCGCCAAAGCGCCGATAATTACCCCAAGGGGCGAGTTTTTGGGCATATGAATATTGGT
>JBKEAN010000046.1:0-5065 GCA_047972415.1 Mangrovibacterium sp. | reverse complement strand
GCTTTCGCTTTACCATTGGCTACGGCATGACCGAATGTGGCCCGCTTATTTCGTACCAGGCATGGAACAAAACCCGTCCCTACTCGGCCGGTTCGCTGGTCGATCGCATGGAGCTGCGAATTGACTCGGCCGACCCTTATTGCGAAGTTGGCGAAATACTGGTACGCGGCGAAAATGTGATGGCCGGCTATTATAAAAACCCAGAGGCCACCGAACAAGCGATTGACGCCGACGGCTGGCTGCACACCGGCGATTTGGGTATTACCGATGCCGATAACTTTATTTACATTCGCGGACGTAGTAAAAATATGCTACTCGGTCCCTCGGGACAGAATATTTATCCCGAAGAAATTGAAGCCAAACTAAGTGCGCAACACTTTGTACTCGAATGTGTTGTAGTTGACCGCGAAGGAAAGCTCGTGGCCCTTGTTTTTCCAGATCACGAAAGCCTGCAAATACACAAAAACGACAATACGCCGGATATTGAGCGGATTATGGAAGAATATCGGCAAAAAGTGAATAAAGAACTGGCTAAATACAGCCAGGTTTCGGCCATTGAACTGGTGGAAACTGAATTTGAAAAAACACCAAAGAGAAACATTAAACGGTATCTTTATCGGTGAACGGTGAGGGTTGAAGGGTTGAACCGATTAAACAATTCAACCTCTTTCAACAAATAAACAGTTCAACAATTCAACCTCTTCACATCCATCTTTCGTAAGTTTGCATTATGGAAACAATACCCAAACCGGACTGCCTGAAAATAGGCTACCTGCAAAAACCACACGGAATTAAAGGTGAAATTGTCCTTCAGTTTGAACCCGAATACGAAGCCAGTCTTGATGAAATGCCAACACTTTTCCTCGAAATCGACGGGCTGCTGGTTCCCTTTTTTCTTCGCGACGAAGGCCTTCGTTTTCGCTCCGGCGAAACAGCCTTGCTTCATTTCGATTGGGTTGACGACGAACAACAAGCCCGCAAGCTCTGCGGTAATTCAGTTTATATTTTAAAAGAAGACTGGTTGGACGAGGAGGAAGAACTCCCGCTTCATGCACTGGTTGGCTATACCTTGTTTGACACCGACAAAGGAAAGATTGGTTCCATTGTTCAAGTTGATGATTACGCAGGGAACCTAATCCTGTCGGTCGACTACATGGGCCAAGAAGTGTTGATTCCCTTCAACGAAGATTTTTTGATCCGGTTTGACGAAAACCACAAAGAACTGGAGTTGGACTGCCCCGATGGGCTTTTCGACCTTTAACTTTTTTTTTTGGTATCTGTAACATTTGGCTGCACAAACAGTCTTTCAGGAAAAATACGCTCAATTGAAACAGAAAACAAATAACAAATGAAAACAACATTGAAGAGTTTACTGCTTACGACCCTGTTACTTATTGGTATAAATACGGCATTTGCTGCCGACGAAACCCGCGATGTGGCTGCGTTTTCGGAAATCAGCCTGCGCGTTCCGGCCAAGTTGCACCTGGCACAGGGAAACAAACAGTCGGTTGAAATCGCCGGCAAGGAATCGACCCTGGAACAAATTATTACCGAAGTAAAAGACCGCCAACTAATTATTCGGTTTACCACCAAAAATATGTTTTGGAAGGATTTTGAAACTGGTAAAATCGAAATTTTCATTACCGTCCCCGAAATCAATGCACTTTCGGTTTCCGGTTCGGGCGATATTGTCAACGACGGCCTCATTGATGCCCGCATCCTAAACCTGACTTGCAGTGGTTCCGGTACAATTACGCTGGACGAATTGAACTCGGAACGCTTGAAAGCCACTATTTCGGGAAGCGGAAATATTGCCGTGAGCAGTAACCAAACGGCTGCCGATTTAAGTATCAACCTGTCGGGATCGGGTAATTTCCGTGGCGGGAATTTCGAAGCCGAAGATGTTTCGGTGCGTATTTCGGGATCGGGCGGCGCCGACGTACATTGCAGCAACAGCCTGATTGCCCGTGTGGCTGGCTCGGGGAATGTACGCTACAAAGGCAACCCGCGTATCGACCAGTCGATTGCCGGTAGCGGCAATGTAATAAAACTTTAAGCTAATTACGAAAAAAGAAGCGTCGGTTGCGGTTTCAGTACAGGAACTGCAACGACGCTTTTTCGTTATTCGCGGATAATCTTTATTTCGCCGCCAACCCCCAGTTTAATAATGCTCGACGGGCGCACCGGCGTCACATCGTCCTGACGGTACTTCACCACATAGTCCACCGCATGTTTAATTTCATCACTCACTTCGGCAAAAGTTGCGGGCGAGGGTTCGCCGCTTATATTAGCCGATGTTGAAACAATTGGCTTACGAAAACGCTGAATCAACGTCTGGGTGAAACGTTCGGTTGTGATACGGATTCCCACCGAACCATCGTCGGCCAGCAGGTTTGGTGCCAGGTTTTTGGCAGCCGGGTAAATAATGGTCATCGGCTTGTCAGTCACTTCAATCAGGCTATAGGCTATTTCCGGAACTTCCTGCATGTACCGCTCCAGCAGGTTCAGGTTTTCCATCAACACCAGCATACTTTTCGAGTCGGCACGCTTTTTAATTTCGTACACACGTTTCACCGCAGCTTGGTTGGTAGCATCGCAGCCAATCCCCCAAATGGTGTCGGTTGGGTATAAAATAACACCACCCTTCTGCAATACTTCAAGTGCTTGTTTTATATCGTCTTGCATAATCTCTTTTTTACATTTATATTGAATAAACTTTGTGCAAAAATAAAAAATCGTTCCAGTTTCGAGCGTATAAAAAAACCGGGCAAGCCCGGTTTTACAAAGATTGGATAACGAAAGTGGAATTTCAATTAAGTCACATAAGAATCTGTCAACGCTCAAATCAAGCTGCTATTCAATCCGAGTACTGAAGTTAATTTCTTTTTCAACCAAATTGATAATGAAATTGTACTGTTTGCTGAATTCGATTCCGAGCGAGCCATCGGCAGAGGGGCTCCAGTTACCTTTTCCACTCGATGCCTGCAATGTAACTGGCATTGGCTTGGTAATCAATTTATTATTCCCTATCGAAAACGAGGCCGCCTGGCCGCTATAAATAGTTGTGTTATGGCCAAAGCTGCTCATATTACCAACTTTGTCGTATTTGAAACCACCTACCAAAAGCTGATTCTGCCGCACAAAAGGTGAAAAACACACCAGCGAAAAATTGGCACCAGTGTCGAAAAAAAATTGCCCTTCCAATTCTTCCTTACCACTCACATTCAAGCGGGCATCGAGTACTGCTACTCCCGACGGAACTGTTACAGGGATAGTTTTACTTTTTTTCGGATAAGCGAAACTCCCAAGGGAATACAGGTTCAACACGCTGTTATCAAAATCAACCCCAATGATATAACTGTTGGCTAGGTTTAACCCAATAATCCCGTCAATATTGGAATGCTCGTTCGGAAAAATGGCAATATTTTGCCTGGGAACAGAGACCGATCCCAAATGAACAGTATTTTCCGACGAGATTTGGATTTTTACATTCCCTCCAACCACCGAAGTGGACTGTTTCCGACTGATTTTCAACCCTACCGAATCGGCCAATGCATTGGTTATAGCCATCCCGTCGGCACCGGTATCAAACAGAAAACGAAGTTCCCGGGCGCTGTCATTCAACCTTAGTTTCACCATAATCCGTCCTTTCTCTCGCTCAAACGGGACAGAAGCTACCAATTCCGAAGGTTTGTCACGAAACAGGCCGTAAAGCTGGTCGAAGTAATCAATGTATTCAATTCTGCCGTCGCGGTTTAAAACCATTGTGCTGGTTTTTACCTGGCTTCCACCTTTAAAACGGTATTTTAAGCCAAGTTTGGTGTGTCCGTTTGCCAGCTTGCCAACTTTATCACCACTGGGTTCAACGGTACAGGTGCTGTCGCCCATCGCCAGAATCGATTGCAGCATTTGCCCCGAGTTGGGCCAGGTCGATGTAAAAATGGCAAAGTCGGGAGCCAGGTAGGGAACCAGCAGTGAGCTGTCGCGCTGGTTGATGGCCTGCTGCAAACTACCGATGAGCTTGTCCACCGGAGCCTGCGCCCGGAGCAGCTGAACAGGAAAACAGCAACACAGTAAAATCAGCCAAAAATGGGCTTTCGAATTCGTCATAAGCAATTTCAATTTAAAAAAAACAGCATGGCCAATTTACCGGCCACACTGTTCATGCTATTTACTTCGCTAATTCTACGTCAATCATTTTTTTCAAATCGTCGGTTGACGGGCGCGGTGCGTCAATCGACACCATGCTGCCATCTTTACCAACAACCATGAAACGCGGAATGCCTTTAATATTGTAATATTTGCAAATATCGCTACCCCAACCGGCCGCAAACAACTGAATTCCTTTAAGTTCCTCAGCCGTCACAAAATCGACCCATTTTTGGTGGTCTTTTTCCACATCAACCGAAACACTCAGAAATTCGACGTCTTTTCCCCGGTATTCTTCTTCCATTTTTTTCAAATACGGAATTTGTTGTTTACAGGGACCGCACCAGGTTGCCCAGACGTCAATCACCACTACTTTCCCTTTCAGGTCCGACAGGGCAATAGTATCACCTTTCACATCGGGATAACGGAAGTCGATAGCTGCTTCGCCTTCTTTATTATCCTGTGCCAGTTTCACTTTTACCTCTTCCAGACGGGCTTTTTGGTCAGCTGTCAACATGTATTTGCTCTCGCTGGCTGCAAAATCCTGAAACACCCGGTACGATTTCAGGGCACCCACGCGCTGCAAGCTCATCTCGCCAATCAGGGTATCGTTTTTCAAGAGGTTGTGGTAATCGCCCGGTTTTTCGTTCCCGGCAATGCGCTCGGTCAGGTACACCAGGTGGCTTATCATTGCCGAGCCAAACGGATAATGGAATAAACTGGTTGTTGCCGTGAGTTCGCTCAGGTTCAACTGTTTGTAATAAGCCGTAAAATCTTCCGCTTTGGGATGTACCGAATGCGGCATAAAGATGAAGGTAACGGCAATGCTCATAAAGTCGTTGTCGCGGTATTCAGCAAAAGCTTTATCGAAAACCGGGTTGTTTGTTTTTCCGAATTTCAGTTTTTTCAGCTCTTG